>JAPKAW010000119.1 GCA_028825055.1 Flavobacteriales bacterium
GACGTATTAATGCTTCTCAAAAATGCCAATCCACACTGATGGAGGGCAAGAACGGCAATTGGTCTACCCGCTCTCCAGTCACACGGTTGACATAAAACACGTTGTCGCGGCTATACAGGTTCGTTACTCCCGCTGACCCCTCCAATGTCTGGCCATTCTCGAACTCGAATTCTCTTCGAATGCTCATATCCAATCGGTGATACGCTGGCAACCGACCCTCATTTAAACCGGCATATTGAATGCCCAAATCG
Source organism: Flavobacteriales bacterium (assembly GCA_028825055.1). Classification (GTDB taxonomy): domain Bacteria; phylum Bacteroidota; class Bacteroidia; order Flavobacteriales_D; family Sanyastnellaceae; genus UA16. The sequence continues at coordinate 252 of JAPKAW010000119.1, forward strand.
TTGCTGTTGGATACTACATAATCCGTTCCAATTCCATCAATAACATTGGGTGGCTGGTAGAAACCCTGAGTTTGAGTAAATGGAAGACCCGAACCCAAATTCCAGCGTGCACTCACTTCCCAATCCCCTTCTCTCCCCAGTCCTTGGGATACCACGAGGTTCACATTGTGGCGGCGGTCAAAGACAGGGTCATACCAGCGAAAGCCATCCCAACGGTCAACGTTTCCATATCCATAAACCAACCAGATGTAGGTGAACCGTTCTTCATACTTCAAAACAACATCCACACCATATGCCTTTCCTGTCTCTACTATAAAATCCTTGCGCAAGACTTCAGGAACATCCGCATTAGCCGCATTGTCCGCAAACAATTTGTTGCGGTTGGGATTTGTGAGCTGTGTGAAATTCTTGAAGTAGCCTTCAACATTCAAATTCAACCGTTCCGTCAAATCAAACTCAAAGCCCGAGATCAAGTGCTGTGCCGTTTGCAATGAATGAACGACCTCTTGCACTTCACCTTCCGGCGTAATCAAGTTATTCTGAAGGTTTTCAGGGCCCGAAAGGAAGCCGTAAAACAAGTTGACAACATCGCGATCCGAGTTGGAGCTGATGACATTTTGAGAATAAAGACCTGCTGCTGCTTTTAAACGTAAGCGTTCAGAAACCTTGTACTTGATTCCAATCCGAGGCTCCGGACGGAATCGCGCCAAGCTACTGAAGTATTGCATGCGCATGCCTGGGTTAAGGATCAGCTTACCTCGGTGAATGCGATAATCAACATAGCCTGCAAATTCAGTCGTGTTTTCTACCTGCCCAACCTGCACACCCAGTGGGTTGAACGTTTGGAAGTTTGTCTCCATACCGACTATTTCAAGTCCGTATTGCACATCATCTTCGCCAAGCACATATTTGAAATCCAGTCCGAAGTTGAAGCCATTGACGCTGCTGAATCGGTCTTCCAGCCCATCTTCTTTGAGTCTAATTTCGTATTGACTCGCCGCAAAATGACCGTTCATGAGGATGGCTGATCCGCTAGGAACCACTGTGAAATTACCCCCGGCCCCCACATTATTCCATCGTAAGTCTGACAAAGCCTGGTAACTGACCTGATCCGAAAAATCAAACCCAAACACGCTCAATTTGGAACCATTTCCTCCGCCAAAAGAAATCTTTCCATACAAATCGGTGTAATTGAAAGGCAATCCCTGCCCATCTTCATTGATGTAGTCATAAAGCACCTTCGATGTTTGCTCCAAATAACTATGTTTCATGGACAAGATGTACGAAATACCTCCTCCATTCTCATTCATCTTCCGAAGCGGACCTTCCAGCGTAATCTTGGCCCCAAACGGACTCGCCCCAACCATTCCTTGAATCTTCTGCTTATTTCCATCGCGCGTCTTGATATCCATGATGGAAGAGATTCTCCCTCCAAACTTGGCACCGAAGCCACCTGTGTAGATGTCAGCATTGGCAATGACATCCGAATCAAAAACACTAAACAAACCAATGCTATGAAAGGCATTGTAAATAATCATCCCATCCAACAAAACTTTATTCTGGATGGGTGATCCACCTCGGATATACAATTGCCCACCTTGATCACCGGTACTGATGAATCCCGGAAGAACTTGTAAGGCTTGGACCAGATCAGGTTGCCCTCCAAAGCTTGGAATTTTCTTTAAATCTGCAGGACGAATGGTCTCAACAGACATATTTACCTTCGTTTGCTGCTCTTGTCGGTCTGCACTGACCTCGGCGCTTCCTAATGAAATCACCTTGCTCTCAAGTAAGTAATTGCGCGTGGAAATTCGGTCTTCGATTAAGAGGACCTCTTCAGCAACCGTTTCAAATTCCATGCTGGACACAACCAATCGATAGGTTCCGGCAGGAACCTTACTGATGCTATAAAAGCCTTCAATATCCGTCATCACTCCAAATGAGGTCCCTTCAAGCGATACACTAGCAAACATAATAGGCTCTCCTGAAGCCTTGTTCTTCAAAAAGCCCTTGACTGTTGATTGACCAAACGTAAACTGTGCAATCAATAAAAAACAAATGGCACCGAGAAAGCGTTTCAACTTTTGCATGGACGCGAATTTACAGAATCTAAGCCGGCATTCGAGAGTCAAGCTGTTAATCCTGTCATCTTAAATTTCTGAGTCCAATATGCCCACAGGGGATTCCGTGTCTCAGGAATTAAAAATGGCGCACGACAGCACTACACCGAGAACACTTCTTACTGATTACCAGAGAATTGAAATTATTAAAACGAAAGCAGAATGTGCTAATGTGACGTTCAATGTAGTGGCTTCCCAAAGCTCCATTTAAAGCCTTTTTAAATCGAAATCCGCGCCCAAACCATTGCTGAAAGTGCTGCCGCACCTTAAAAAGGACTGGAAATGTTAGAATTCGTCGCAGTTCGCAATTACATCCAGGTTGAATATTGCGATGCAACAGAACGCTCATTATCTTGAGCATCTTATCTTCGGCATACTAATTGGAATATACCCTCCATGAAACTACTACATCTCCTCCTCATTGGATGCACTTTGACAGCACCGATTGTATCGATCGCTCAGTATGATGATGAGGAGCCCCCGTTGATTCCTCAGGAAGATTTTGATGATTTACTGATGTGGATGGTCGATGGGAAATTTGAAAAGGTTCTGTACAAGTCCATTCGGTATACCGAAAATGACAAAACCTCGAAAGAACCGCTACCCTATGTTTTTATGTCCATGGCATTTTTTAAGATTTCAGAGTCCAGCGACGCTGACTTGCTCGAGAAATACACCAATGGCTTAAAGAACGCTTTGAAATACGCCTCTAAATTTGTCAAGAAAGACAAGCAAAAAGAGCACGTAAGCGATTACACGGATTACTTCAACGATTTACGGCGATCCACGATGAATCAATCCGAAGTCTACGTGGACGATGAGAAATACACCAAAGCCAAGTCGTATTATAAGTACATGTACGCCTTGGATGTAGAGGACCCTGGTGCTTGGTTGATGTACGGAACGGTCCTTTGGAAAACCAAGGCTAAACGCGATGCTGGCGAAGCATGGGACTTAGCGAAACAATTGTTGACGGAGTTTGAAGGTAAAGGTCTTGAAGATGTTCAGGTGGATCTCCTTAAGTACGGAGTCATCTATACCGCTGAAATGCTCGCAGCTGAAGGCAACCTTACTGGAGCGCGCGAATGGCTTGACGCTACCGACATGCTGTTTTCTGATGACCGTGAAGTTCAGGCGGTTCGTCGCTCTATTGGAGGCTAACTGGCGGCATAAACGGCTTTCAGTACCTGGGACTCACTCTCCCATGTCAATTCAGATTGAGCACGGCGCAAACCGGAACTGAAGTCCACATTTCCTTCACGCATTTCCTCTTTCAGCTGTATCAACTCCTTGCGCCATTGCTTAGCTGTATCTGGCTGAACTGCGATACCAATGCCATAATTCGAGAGTAGTGATTGGCAATCTGGAAGGTCATTTACCATGACAGGCAAACCGGCCTGAATATATTCGAATAGCTTGTTTGGCAAACAGTACAGGTAACTCAGGCAGGTTGGCTTAACAGAAACCAACCCGACATCCGCATCAGCACTGTATCGCGGAAGGTCTTCATAATTGACTGCAGGATGCAGGTGGACCCAATCCAATCGAGAAGCCGCTTCCCGAACAAGCGGCTCCAATTTACCATATCCCATAAACACCAATTGAATGCCATCTTCCTTCATATCATTGGCCATGGCTAGCAATTGCTCAATGCCACGGTTATAAATAAACGCTCCTTGATAGAGGGCTACAAACGCCTCAGGGGCTAACCCTAGAGATTTCCTCAACTGCTTCTCCGAACGCATCACCAATTGATTCGCATGCGGAACATTTCTCAAAAGTGCTATGGTAGGTAATCCGTGAGTTTTATAGCGCTCTTGATATGCGTTTAAGATGGAAGGACTCACCACAAACACCTGCTTCGCAAATCGAATGAAACGGCGTTCGAGCCAACCAACCAGTTTCTTCTCTAGGCTTGACTTCGCATTCCGTTCCGATTCAAATTCATGGCAATCGTAAACCAATTCAAGTTTTGGATTGAGGGCTTTGGCAAATAACCCCAGTACAAAAGCCTCAATGTCATTGCAATGCCACACGTCCACTTTTCGGTAGCTCCAAACAAGACGCAATGAAAGTTCCGTGAATTTGATCAGTCCAAAAACAAACCCACGGGGCAATCCATTGGCTGTGCAACGAACACGTGCCACATGAAAGCCCGAAGCGTGCGTTTCAGCATTCGACAGCCCCTCACCTGACAAGGCTACAACGGTAACATCATGTCCCATTATCTGTAAGGATTGTGAAATTTTCAACACCCGGTTATCCCGAGTGAAGTCATTCAACACAACATTCGCTATGGTCATTGATTTTTCAATGGGCGATTTCCAGCAGCATACATGCGCTCTATGATGTCCACAACCTTCAAACCTTCCAAGGCATTCGTCGTGATCTCCCCGCCTCCAATTAAGGCTGCTTCAATGTTTTCAAAAATGTATCCATGATTGGCTGCCGATCCTTTGTAGTGTCCATAGTCATTGGCTGGATTGGAAGGAGGCAATTCAGGCATCGTGTAGTCTTGAATCTGACAATACTCGATCTCATTCATGTATTGACCTCCCACTTTAATAGTTCCCTTCTCAGCTAAAATAGTGACACTCGACTCGAAATTCTGATCGGCTACAGACGTAGAAAAGTGAAGTGCCCCCAATGCCTTGTGCTGAACGAATTCAAACGTAATGAGCCCTGAATCCTCGAAGTCCGTATTTTCTTGGTGTGTGAAATCGGCAAAGCGACTTTGGATTTGATGAATGTCCCCAAAGATCCAGTACATCAAATCGACAAAGTGACTGAATTGAGTGAATAGTGTACCGCCATCCATGTCCATTTTACCTTTCCATGGAATCTTTCCATAGTACCGGTCATCTCTGTTCCAATAACATTGGACTTGCACCATGTTAATCCGCCCCAATGCGCCCGAATTCACAACCTCCTTTAGCCAGACTGATGGAGGTGAATACCGATTTTGCATTACGCAAAAGACTTGCTTGCCTTTCGACAACGCCTCGTGCAAGATGCGCTCGCCGTCATGGCGGTTCAACGCCATGGGCTTTTCAATGACCACATGGCATCGTGCCTGAATGGCGCGGATTGCTTGTTCAGCATGGAGTCCGTTGGGCGTACAAACACAGACCACATCCAAGTCAGGGTGGGCTTCCAGCATGTCAACATCAGAGGAGTATCCTTGAACTTCAGAGTCCACACCGCAAGCTTCAGCAGAGCGGATATCTGCATAAGCGACCAATTCAAAGCCCGTATGACGTTGAATCATCTCCATGTGACGTTTGCCAATATGGCCCGCTCCGATGACTCCAAATTTCACTGTACTCATGATGCAAAAGTAGCTACAC
>JAPKAW010000120.1 GCA_028825055.1 Flavobacteriales bacterium
CAAGTCATGATTTCTGCTGGAGGTACAGTGACGACCTGTGGAGATATTTTTTATGATGATCAGGTTGGAGCTGATGGTGATGGAGGTCCGTATACCGACAATGATTACATCCTTACCCTATGTCCAGATGTGCCGGGAACGGCGGTTTCAGTGACCTTTTTAGGATTTGATGTTCAGACGAATGCCAACCCCAACAACAATGATGTATTGTATGTTTTTGACGGGGAAACTACGGGTGCGCCGATGGTCGGTGCGGGTTCTGGAAACCTGTTTGAGGACATGACAATCACAGCGTCGATCAATAATCCAACAGGTTGTTTGACGTTTCAATTTGTTAGCAACAACGGTGCTTCCGGCGGGGACATTGGATGGGCAGCAGACATTTCATGCGTAACTCCGTGTACGTACCCTGCTTCTGCTTTTGAGATGGTGGACCCTGAACCATTTGATGACATCAACCCAAGTGTAGGTGTTTGTCCGCTTCAGGATGTTTCATTTGATGGAAGCGCTTCTTCTGCGGATGGGGTGCCTTTGGCTGATTGGATATGGAATTGGGGCGATGGAAACGTAGAGACGACCTCAAGTCCACTAGCGTCTCACAACTATGAAGAGCCGGGAGAATACTTGGTTACTCTGGTTGTTGAGGATGAGAACCAGTGCAACAGTGTCAATTTGGAACCGTATCAGGTTCTGGTTTCAACCATTCCGATTTTCAATGCCACTTTTTCATCGCCACTGTGTACCGGATCTCCCGGTTATTTGGATGGAAACCCGGTACAAAGCATTACGTGGACTGCGTTGCCTCCATTGGCTGTGTCAGAATCAGAACCTTTGCCTGACGCGACAGGAATCCCCTTTACTTCAGAATTGTTTATTGACTTTTTTGATCCGGACCAGGTGCTTGAAGACTGCGATGACCTGATGTCGTTTTCGGCAATCATTGAACATTCGTTCATTGGAGACTTGACGATGTGGATTACCTGTCCAGATGGTACAGAAGTTCTCATCATGGACAACGGTGCTTCAGGAGGCATAGACCCTTCTGGGTGCAACAATCCTGACTTGGGAGGGAATGATTTAGGAGAGCCCGTATTTGGAGACGGTGGAGGCACGCCTACACCAGGAGTCGGATATGAGTACACATGGAGCACGGAAGGTGAATTTGTTTTAGATGATCCGGACAACCCGAATTTAGATGGTTTCAACGCTGTGCCAGCTGGATTGTATGGTACATGTGGTGATATATGCGATCTCGTAGGGTGTCCGTTGAATGGTATTTGGGAATTCAACATATTGGATCAATGGGCTGCGGATAATGGATTCTTGTTTGAGTGGGGTATTGATTTCAACCCGGCAATTGTACCAGGGGTAACCACATTCACCCCAACAATTGGTGCAGGTATGGACTCTAGCTTTTGGCAAGTTTCGACTGCTGACTTTGGGGTAGAAGCCATCGATGGTGTCGCAGATTATGTTGACTTGATGTTTGACACTCCGGGTTCCTATCCGTTTACATACACGGTAACCAATAATTTCAGTTGTTCGTGGGATACGATTGTGAATGTCGAGGTTGTTCCTGGATTGGAAAACACGGTTACTGCTGGTGCAGACTTGATTTTCTGTCAAGACGCCGTACAGCTTGAAGGCGCATTTGTTGGCGGGGGAGATTCTGCTTGCTCAAACGATGAGGGCACCGTAAATTATTGTTACGGAAACAATGCCTACGACGTTTTCACTTACTGCCCTGACACTCCCGGTGATGGAACGATGATGACGGTGGATTTTAGTTCTGGGATGGTTGAAGACTTTTGGGATGCAGTCAACATTTACGATGGGGATTCAGATGCAGCTGCTCTTATTGCAACGATAACGGGTGACTTATCTAATTTGACCTATACGGCGACGAATGCGGATGGCTGCTTGACTGTTGTGTATATTTCTGATGGAGTCAATTCATGTGCTTCTGGACCTATGGTTGAATCTGTATGGTGTGCATCGTGCGGCGGTCAGGTAGAATGTGGCTACCTCTGGAGTTGGGACCCCCCAACATATTTGGATGACCCAACAAGTGCGACTCCAACGGTATTGGATTTTGATGGAGTTCCAATAGAATATACGCTGCTGGTAGAGCCGATTGGAATGCCCAATTGTGGTACCGAGGACGTGGTGAGCGTTTTGCCTGGTTTTGATTATGAAGTGGCATCATCAGATCCTACCTGTGTAGTCACTGACGGATCAGTTTCGGTGACCATTTCAGAGCCGCCATCGGATGGTCCTTGGACGTTGTTGCTCTCCGAAAATGGGTCTTTGGTTGAGACGATTACTTCCAACGGCGGACTCGATGTGTTCAACGACTTGGACGAAGGGACGTATGATTTGGAGTTGAGTGATTCGGGAGGTTGTCTCTATGTCATGGAAATGATCCTGAGTGCTCCAGTCCCAATGGATTTTGATGTCACGTTGAATCCCACCATTTGCATCAATGGTTCAGTGAATTTGGAGGTCTCAAGTGATATGGACCCCGGTGAGACATGGGTTTATTCTTGGGACAGTGGTTTGGGAACGGGATACAATCAACTTGTTTCACCGATTGTAGACACGGATTACGAGATGTTTGCTACGGCCCCGAACGGCTGTACATCCGTGCCGCAAACAGTCAGCGTTCAGGTATATGATTCGCTTTCTGTTCAGTTGGATGCTCCCGCCCTCATTTGTGGAGGAGCCTTTGCTGAGTTGGAAGCAGCTATTTTTGAAGGTGGCAGTGGTGCGGGTTATGGTTTTAACTGGACGTGGCAAAACGTAGCGGTAGGAACGAATGACTTTGAAATTGTTGATTTTCCTGCGGCAACAGGAAGCTATTGTATCACGCTCTCTGACAATTGCGAAACACCTCCTGTTACGGAATGCGTTGAAGTGGTGATCGAAACGCCGATTCCAGCGGACTTTACTTCAGACACAACGCGTGCGTGCATCCCTGGAATTTTCCAATTTGAAAGTTTGGTGGATGGTGCGTTGATCTCGCAGCATGAGTGGTTCTTTGGAGACGGAGAATTGAGCACTGAAACGAGTCCTGTACATGTGTATCCAAGTCCTGGTGGATACGATGTCACGTATAACATCACCTCTCTAATAGGCTGTGAGTACACCAATTTCCAGCCGGGCTATTTGCAGGTCTATCCTCGACCTTCCGTCGGGTTTACGGCAACTCCTCAGCCCACACGTGTTCCTGATACGCGCATTGAATTTGAGTCAGTGAATAGCAACAACGTTGTTGATTGGTATTGGCTTTTTGATAGTATTCAGAATCTAGGTGGTTCGATGGTGTCAGACCCTGAATTTGTTTTTCCTATCGATGTCGGTGGAGACTATCCTGTGACATTGGTGGTGACCGATGAGAATGGATGCACCAGTCAAATCACGCGTGTTATCGAAATTCAGGATCTGTTTGCGCTTTACATACCAACCTCCTTCACACCTAACAACGATGGCATCAATGATGCATTCTTTGTACAGGGAACTGATATCGATCCAGATCGATTTACCATGCAGATTTTCAATCGTTGGGGAAATAAGGTTTTTGAAACCCACGACCTCCAAGAACCATGGTATGGTCCGTCGGGTATAAATTCTGAGCATTATGCTCCTGATGGTATTTATTACTACCGTGTGGTCGTTTACGCGATAAGTTCAACCGCCGATCGTCAAGAAGTGACCGGTTCGGTTATGGTGACGCGATAGAAAGAAAGCTCGTTTGCGCGTCACGGAGACAACGACGAAAAAAAAGCCCCGGCAGATGCCAGGGCTTTTTTGTTTTGCAACGAAGTGCGACTTCTTTATTCCAAGCCTAGCAACTCGTCCATCGTCCCAGTAGCGACACTGTGATAATTAGGACGCGCCTTGGTATAAATGGAATGGGCTAAATCGCTCTGGTCGGTTTCAAGCATAGCGCGGTATAGAGGCGTGAGAAACTTGCGCCGGCCTATCTGTACTAAGAAGGACTCCAAGCGTTCATATGCAGGAGTGTAATGGCTTCTTACCGCTTGCTCAAGCCAAGCAAATAGGATTTCGTTGTTACCTGTTTGCGTCATACCGTAAACTGCATCCAAATCAGCGAGGCGATCATATGCGATAGAGTCGTCCAAATTGGAAAGGAAGCGGTAGCGTTCTTGATAGACCCAATCACTCCAAGGCAAATCCGCAGTAGACAATTCGCCGTTGGTCCACGCGATGAGTGTAGCATCTACCTGTTCGATTCGTTCAGAGCGGACTTTCGGACAGTTCTCCGGCAAGCCAGCGCCATATATCCACGCTTCCAAATCAACTGCAGCCAGAAGTTCAGTTGTGTTCAGTAGATTCGTTTTCAAGTAGTCAATGAAACGCTCCGTGTCCATGACGGTAAATGCATTGCTTTCGAAGTAATTCTTCAAAAAGGCATCAAAGGCTTCTCGGCCGACTGTTTTTTCCAATAAACGAAGGAAGAAATATCCTTTGTCATATGCAATGGCTGTCATGCCTTCATCCGGATTGCGATTTTGCAAATGCAACTTCAAGTGTGTGTCATCCGGATTGGTGTCCATGATTTCATCCACTTCGTCCACGAGGCCCTGATAACTCAGCGTCGCGAGCATTTCTGAAATCTCAGCTCCATAAACTGACTCCATAATGCGCTGCTCGAAGTAAACTGTAAACCCTTCGTTGAGCCAAAAATCATCCCAAGTTGAATTCGTAACCAGGTTGCCGCTCCAGCTATGAGCCAACTCATGGGCAACCAGGGCGACTAGACTTCGGTCTCCAGCGATGATTGTTGGTGTAGCAAATGTCAGTCGCGGATTTTCCATACCTCCGAAGGGGAACGCAGGAGGGAGCACTAGCAAGTCATACCGTTCCCAAGCGTATGGACCATAAAGATTTTCCGCTGCTACCAAAAGCTGTTCCATTTCGGCGAACTCATATGCTGCCGCATCGATCAACTCAGGAACAGCATACACCCCGGTGTGTGGTCCAACCGATCGGAACTCTACGTTTCCAACCGCCAGTGCCAACAGATACGATGGGATGGGTTGTACCATTTGGAAGTCATAGTGACCATCTGCGCTTTGTTCCGTTGGGTTTGTGGCGCTCATCATGGCCATCGTTCCAATGGGGACTTGCACATGAGCATTGTACGTAAATCGGATTCCCGGTGAATCTTGGCATGGAATCCATGTTCTCGCCAAGATGGCCTGACTCTGAGTGAATAAGAAGGGCTGTTCGCCTTCAACCCAAAGCAATGCACCAGCATCAGGGGCACTTTCATAGCGAATGCTCACTGTTTGGCTCGACGCTGAAACAGGAATACTGAGGGGTTGACCAATAAACTCTTGTGATGGTCCCAGTTCCCATTGAACGGGGCTCCCGTCGACGGTTACTTCCAGGATGCTCAGGTCTACAGCATCAAACAAGATGCGTTGCGCACTTTCACTTGTTTGGATGGCATAGGTAGCGGTTGCTGAGATAACCCTGGTGTTGAAATCCACAGCGGCATCCCAATCCAAGTGCGTAACAACCGCTTCTTCAGGTTTGCTATAGCTGTGATGGTCTGTGGCTCTTTTCATGTCCAAAATGGCTTGATTCCGGTGAAGTGTAGTCGGTTGTTCTTGGCATCCGGTTGCAGCAAATAAGAATGCAGCAAATCCAAAGACTCCAATGC
>JAPKAW010000121.1 GCA_028825055.1 Flavobacteriales bacterium
CAGGTGCAGACATCAAAGAATTCGCAGACTTCGACGCTGAAAAAGGACGGCATTTAGCCGATTACGGCCAGGAATTGTTGTTCAATCGAATCGAGCGCAGTGGAAAACCCATCATCGCGGCAATCAATGGTTTCGCTTTAGGGGGTGGATTGGAGTTGGCTTTGGCTTGCCACATGCGCGTTGCCTCCGATAGCGCCCGCATGGGTTTACCTGAAGTTTCATTGGGTGTGATTCCCGGGTATGGCGGAACACAGCGTTTGCCACAAATTGTCGGAAAGGGGAAGGCTATGGAGATGATTCTGACAGCGCGCATGGTTGGAGCCGAAGAAGCATTGCTCTGCGGGTTGGTCAATCAAGTGGTTCCTGCAAACGAACTTTTGGCTGCTGCTGAAAAAATGGCCGGGCGCATTTTGAAAAACTCACCCACAGCAGTTGAGACCGCCATTCAAGCCGTTTTAGCGGGTTATGAAGACGGTGTGGATGGCTTCGAAGCAGAAATTGAATGCTTTGGCGCCTCCTTTGACACGGAAGATTTCCGAGAAGGCACGCAAGCCTTTATCGCCAAAAGAAAACCCGATTTTACAGGAAAATGAGCAATCAATCTTCTGTCATCATTCGCAACGAAAGCGGCCACGCCCTTCCCGAATATGCCACAGCACTGAGCGCAGGGCTCGACGTTCGGGCACATCTCTCCGAATCCGTCGTTCTCGAACCGGGCGCATATCAATTGATCCCTACAGGCCTCTTTGTTGCCTTGCCCGAAGGCACTGAACTGCAAGTGCGGCCTCGGAGTGGATTGGCGTTTAAGCATGGTATCACCGTGTTGAATGCTCCGGGTACCATTGATGCGGACTACCGTGGCGGTATCGGTGTTTTATTAATCAACCACGGCAGCGAGCCATTCACCATTGAAAATGGAGAACGCATTGCCCAGTTGGTTTTGGCCCGTTTCGAGCGTGTTGTTTGGAAAGAGGCGGATGCGTTGCCCAATACCCAAAGAGGTGAGGGCGGTTTTGGGAGTACCGGTACCGCATAACATACGTTTAGAATCAAAAGATGAATATCATTGTCCCCATGGCTGGCAGAGGGAGCCGGCTACGTCCACACACCTTGACCATTCCCAAGCCGCTTCTCCCCGTCGGAGGCAAGCCCATCGTGGAGCGCTTGGTAGAGGATATTGTTGCAATGAGTGCGGAACCCGTAGAGGAAATTGCGTTTGTCATTGGTGATTTCGGTGCCGAAACCGAATCGCAATTGCTAGCAATTGCCGAGCGATTGGGTGCCAAAGGCCACATTTGCCATCAAGAAGAACCTCTCGGCACTGCGCATGCCATCTTGTGCGGCAAGGCCTGCCTAAAAGGCCCGGTTGTAGTCGCTTTTGCAGACACCCTTTTTCGAGCAGACTTCACCATCAACCCCGATGCCGACGGGGTTTTATTTGTCAAGCAAGTCGACGACCCCAGTGCTTTCGGAGTGGTTGTCACTGATGCTCAAGGCGCCATTGAGGATTACGTCGAGAAGCCGAGCGAATTTATCAGTGATCTGGCCATGATTGGAATCTATGCTTTCAAAGACGGCGAGCGCCTTCAAACAGAATTGCAGAAGTTGATCGATCACAATATCATCAAAGGAGGCGAATACCAATTGCCGGATGCGTTGCGCAACATGACCCAATCGGGACTTAAGTTCGAACCCGGACGCGTGACAGAGTGGATGGACTGCGGAAACAAAGTCGCAACCGTCGAAACGAATCAACGCATCTTGACGCTGACGGCTGATCAGGCGAGCATTCCTGCTTCGGCAAATATCACGGAAAGCGTTATCCTCCAGCCTTGCTTCATTGGAGAGAATGTCCGCATCGAAAGAAGCGTCATCGGACCGCATGTTAGCATCGGCGAAGGAACCACCATTGCTGACAGCCGGATTCAAAATACGTTAATCCAAAACGACTCGACGATTGAAAACAAAGTGCTCTCCGGGTCAATGGTTGGCAACCATGTAAAGCTGCTCGGTCGCTCTCAAGATATCAGCATTGGCGATTACAACGTTATCGATTAGAAGCATGTTCCACTCTCGCTCCTTTTGCACCTACACCCGCATCAGCCTCATTCTATTGACGGCTGTAATCGTCGGGTCCCCAGGATGCAAAGGGCCGGGTGAATTGTCTCAACTCCCTGTTTACTCAGAAGCGTTTCAGCGGACGTATTTCGAAGCCCAAAATCATTTGGCCAAAGGAGATCCTGAATCTGCTTATGCTGGCTTTATGGAGTGTTTGGAACAGGAACCCGACGAAAGCTCCTTGTATTTTGACTTGGGGAAAATCGACTTGGAGTTGGAACATTGGAACGCAGCTCTCTTGCACTTCGACGCTGCTAACAAACTCGATTCTGAAAACCGATGGTACAGGGAATTTCGAGCGGAAACTAACATGCGTTTAGAGCGCTATGAGGATGCAAATACCGATCTTCTTTGGATCATGGAACGGCGTCCAGGTGATTTTGAATGGGCCATGGAATGGACTCTTCGGCTCGCTGACGAAGGAGGACTCGACGCTGCACTTAAGCTCTGTGAAGCCTGTGAAAAGGCCGTCCCAAATGACCCCGACGTTCTGCTACAGAAACTCTATTTGATGGAGTTAAGTCAAGATTATTTGGGCATTTATCGAACCTTAGAGGCCGCCGTCATTGCACACCCCGGTCAATTTGATTTCAAACTTCAATGGGCCCAAATGCTTTTGGCAACGGAACAAGAGGATGCTGCATTGGATGTTTTACTTCAGTTGCAACGCGTTGACCCGAGAAATGGATTGGTCCAATTGGAGCTTGCCCAACTCTGGACTAGCCGCGACGAACTCGAACTAGCGCAGCAATCGCTGTGGATTGCCTTTGATTCCGAAGATGTTTCGGTTGAAGAAAAGCACGATATTTTGGTGCAATACCTGAAGCTCGCTTCCTATAATCCTGCGCTATTGGAACCGTTGGAAAACTTGATGGACCGTGCGGTTAAGCTTCATGGGGAAGATGGCAATATCCGCATGCTCGCGTCAGATTTGGCACAAATTCTTGGTCAACCCACATTGGCCAAAGAGCACATGCAGAAGGCCGTTTTGGCTATGCCGCACATTCCTTCCGCTTGGACCAACCTCATCGCATTGGATGCTGAACTGGACGAATATGAAGCCATGATACAGCATGCTAAAGAAGCCCTGGATCGGTTTCCTTTGGAGGCCGAATTTTATCTTTTTGCAGGAATCGGTTCTATGGTAACGGGAGAGCTTGAGGAAGCCGTTCGGTATTTCAAAGGCGGATTGGGTGTTGTTTTTGACACTCCATTGATTGAAGGACAGCTGGCGGGATTACTTGGAGACGTTCTCCACATGCAGGGGGATGTTGAGCCAGCGGAAGCGGCCTATGAAAGGAGCTTGTCCAAAGTCCCGACTAACCCAACTTTCTTAAACAACCATGCGTATCGTCTGGCACAAAACAAGCGGCGTTTAGACCGAGCCTTTGCGTGCAGTAGCATGGCCATCGAACTCGCCCCTGATGAAGCCAATTTTTTGGATACACATGCTTGGGTACTCTACAAAATGGAACGCTACCCCGAAGCCTTGGACTACATCACCAAGGCCCTTTTCTTAGCAAACGGCAACGATGGGACGTTTTGGGAACACGATGGAGATATCCGCTCGGCTATGGGGGACCATGAAGGCGCTCTGAATTCTTGGAATACGGCTTTGGAACGCGGAGGAAACTCTGAGTCGTTGAAACGTAAAATTGAAGAAGGATCCTGATGCTCAGCCGCCTCCACTCCCTCATTTTGTTTGTTTGCGTCCTTGTCTTTTCGACGAGTTGCTCCAACGAACAGCGACTTGCTCGCGGCAAACCGCTGCGTAACCTGAGCCCCAACCAAGTGCTCGAAGCGTTCGAAGCAAGTCAAATTCCATGGGAATGGTTGGGCATGAAAATTGACGCATCCGTGGAAACGGCCAATGGCGTGGACTCCTTCAAAGCTTCCATTCGCATGGCGAAGGACAGTGCCATTTGGATCAGTATTTCGCCTGCTTTGGGGGTAGAAGTCGCGCGGATTTTATTGGAGCCTGATTCCGTTCGCCTGCTAAGCAAGATTCCGGGAAATCGGTTTCATTATGCAGGCAATTATGTCACCCTCAGTGAGTGGGCCGAAACCGAATTGTCGTTTGCTGACATTCAAGATATTCTAACGGGTCGACCTATGGCAATCGACCCCGAATTGGATAAATTCCACAGTCGAATCGATGGTTTTTCCTATGCGCTCATCAGTAAATACAGCAGCCGTATCAAACGATTGATTGGGGTCGACAACAATGCCCTTGCTCCTCAAGATTCCTTGGGGATTCAAGCAACGGATCGCCGCTACGAGCGCGTAAGAAACCGCACAGACGACAGTGACTTGTTAGTGAAGCGGCACTGGTTTGACGGCTTGACATTTGATCCGCTCCAGGATCGTTTCGACGATTTGTACTACCAGCGATCCATGACCATCGAGCGGAGTGAATTCAGCGACCGAGATGAAGGACGCTGGCCTCAAGAAACCCGTTTGACCGTCACCACGCCTGAAGGCGGACTTAATATGGAGTGGGAAATTATGCGCATTCGCTTTGGAAGGGCTTATGATTTCCCTTTTGAAATTCCGGACAACTATGAGCGTCGTACCGGATTTTAAATCCTTCTTCCTGCTACTGACCCTCTGTGGCAGTGCGCTCATAGCTTGGCCCCAAGACAAGGCCAGCTTGCAACAACAGCGTGATGCCATCAACGCTCAAATTGCTACGACTGAACGTTTGCTCAAAGACGCTTCATCGAATCGAAATGATGCCGTTGGCTCCCTGCGACTGATTGAAGAAAGGGTGGCTTTGCGCGAGAAACTGGTTCGTCACCACCAATCGGAAATTCGCGCAACCGAACGCTCGATACGTAGCACTGACGGAGAAATTCGCGCACTGCAAGGTCACATTGGCGCGATGAAAGACGAGTATTCACGGATGATTCGAAGTGCCTACCGCATTTCGCTCTCTCAAAACCCGTGGCTTTATCTCTTTTCAGCCGATGACTTCGCACAAGCTTCATTGCGTTTCCAGTTGCTTCAATCCTATACCACGCTGCGGAAAGAGCACGTCATGGAAATAGAATCTGCTCAAAAAAAACTGCATTCCAATCAACTTTCGCTTGAAGCCGAGCGGGAATCATTGCAGGCTGTACTGGCTGACATCGAAACAGAACGTGATCGACTCAAAAATGATCGCGCCGCTCGTACTTCTCTCGTATCCAGCTTGCGCGGTGAAGAGTCCCGATTGCGCAAACAAGTCAAGAAGGCCCAGGCGGAACAGCAGCGACTCAACGCTGCAATACGACGCATTATTGAAGAGGAATTAGCAGCAGAGCGCGCCTCCTCAAAAGGTGAATTTGCCTTAACCCCCGAAGGGAAAATGGTTTCTGCCGAGTTCGCGCGAAACAAAAACGCATTGAGGTGGCCTGTTTTACGAGGCATCGTCACGGGTAAATTTGGACGGCAACCGCACCCTACAATACCCGGGATTACAATTGACAACAACGGAATCGATATTACCACGGATGCAGGTAGTTCGGTCGTTTCAGTTTTCAGCGGAACGGTAAGCAGTTTGTTCACCATTCCCGGCGCTGGTCAAACCC
>JAPKAW010000122.1 GCA_028825055.1 Flavobacteriales bacterium
CCGAAACTACTTGACCGAAATCTGGTATGAGCGTCATGTCCAAAGTGAAGGCATTGCCCAGTCCTACCTTCATGTCCATGCCTCCGTTGTATGATCCGGCCATTTCTCCACTTGCAGCTGTAGCGTAAGAGCTGAAGTAAGGGAATAAGCTAAGTCTTAGTGGAGGGTCAATGCCGTTTATACCGGTGAGAAGTCCTCCTTGATTGAGGGTTTCTTGATTCGGATCCATCGGGTTCCAGACGCTTTCCTCCCGAAATCGTCGGATACCCCGGTAGAAATTGATGCCCCAAACTTGTTCCTCGCTTTCTGGAAATCGAAAGGCCATCCAAGGGATGCGAAATTCAGCAGTCCATCCCAGTGAGTCAATCTGACATGCAACGTCCCAAACGGCATCCCAAGAATCGTCGTCGTCTCCTGCAGAGAGCTGCTCATCGCTTTGCACACCATCGGGTGTTGTGCCAAAACGAACGGCATTGATCCCGTCGTTGAAGGTGCTGAACCAAACGCCAAAATCATCCGCATTGAGCATTTCATCCCTTTCGGAAAGCTGATGAAGGATGGAGTCAGGAGCGCTATCCCACATGCGTGCAGCGATGTACAGGGCGTCATCATCATAGGCGAATTGCACGTGGGTTGGCTGGCTTGGAGCTTCAAACGGATGAGGCGAAAGTTGCGTGAAATCACGAGCAACGGGGACGTTGTTCCACCCCTCATCTTGAAGTTGGCCATCCACCGCAATGGCGCGTTTCAAGCGCACGGATTCAATCGATCGGATTAGCCGTTCCTGTGCCCAAGTCGAAGGGGCAACGAGCCATCCTGCGGCAAGGAGGAAAGAAAGGGGGAATAGTTTGCGGGTAGACATGGCTCCTTGGGCAAAACTTAGGTTAACGGTAAATCTGTTCACGGTTCAGCATGTTTTGCCAAGCCCGAGCGTTGCGCAAGTGATCGGCATACCGCACGGCAAAGGCGTGCCTCCCGGATCCATCGGGTTTGGCACACATGTAAAGGTAGGAGTGCTTCTCCGCATTGAGCACAGCGTCAATATAGGACGGCTCAGGGATGCGAATCGGTCCTGGAGGAAGACCGGGGTTGAGGTAGGTGTTGTAAGGCGAATTCACGCGTTTGTCCTTATCTAAAAGCCGCTGAATTCCCCAATCGCCTAAGGCAAACTTGAGCGTCGGATCGGCTTGCAATAGCATGCCTTTTTTCAATCGATTTAAATACAAGCCGGCTACGCGTGGGGCCTCATCAAGTCGTGCCGTTTCTTCTTGGACAATGGAGGCTAACGTGACCACCTCGCGGGCGGTGAGGTTCATATTCCATGCTGCTTTGAGACGTTCTCGATTCCACCATTTCTCGCTTTCCCGCATTAACCTTGCTGCGATATCGTCGGCATCGGACTCCCAATACATCCGATAGGTATTCGGTATAATCCGCCACAACAAACTGTCTGAATCAAGGACATGGACCAAGGTCGCACTATCGGCCCAAACACGCCGAGAAATGGTGCCTGCAATCTCTTCTATGTGCCTTTTGGCCGGGACGATTACGGGCATTTCATTCCTTTCTCCAGTTGCGATTCGTCGGGCAATGACATGGGCTGGAACGGGGCCACTTTCACAATACCGACCTGCACGGACACTCCATCCACGCCACGCGATAATCTCCTCTGCCTCGGGAAGTCGTATTCCCCAATACGCTTCAGACTCTGGGTCCAACGCGTCCGGGCCGATTTGAATGCACCACGTGTCATGTGGTCCAACCGGTGTATGCCATAAGGTCCATTTTTCCCAGCCCCACAATCCAGAAACCACGAATCCAATCAATGCGATGACTCCAACAAAGGCTTTCCACTTCATTTTTCAGTAAGGATTTGGGGGCGAATACATTGCATGCAGAAGGCATCCACCCAACGGTCACCGTGACGAATCCAATCACGTAATTCCCCAGAACGAGAGAATCCAGCGGCTTCGAAAACGGACAAACTCGCCTCGTGCGTGCCTGGGATTTCTGCCCACAATTGATGCAACCCTAAATGCTCAAAGGCATATTGACCAAGGAGTTCCAGGCTGATGAGTGCGTGGCCTTTTCCACGGTGTTCTTTAGAAATAACAATCCCAACGCCAGCTCGACGGTTCCTCGGATCCAATTGATACAAATCCACAGCTCCGACAGTCTGCGGACTGTCCTCGCGGGTTTCGATCATCAAACGCAACTGCAAATCTCGCCACAAGTCATGTTGTCCAGCAGCAAAATTGTGCAAAGCAGCGCGGCCGATGGGGTTCATCGTAGCGCCAATCCACCATTCCTTTGAATCGTTTTCGATAGCAAATAGCAAGTCAGTATCTTCTGGCTCCATGGCCCTCAGTCGGTGCGTTTCGTTCTCGAGCATGCAACAAAGATACCGATGTTGCGGAGCGTCTTTCATTCCTTGGTAATTTGCGATCGATTCTCAATTTCATCGCACTATGTACGCATCTTTTTCAAGGCCATCTCAAAGTGTCCGCGCCGGGCGTTTATTGGGGACTCAGCATATTGTGATGTTCCTCATGGCGGGTCTGCTATTGAGTGGCTGTACCATCAACCGGGATATTATGTTCAAAACGGGCGATGGTTACGACTTTGCCTCATTGGATGACATCGGCTCCTCCGAATACCGGATCGCTCCCAATGATTTGATCACCTTCCAATTGTTCTCGAATGAAGGCGAACGGTTGAATCAAATGACGGCTGGAAGCACGGATATGAATAGGATGCAAAATCAGAATATGTTGAATAGGCAAAATCAGTTGTCCTATTTGGTCAGACAGGACGGTGTGCTAGAACTTCCTGAAGTCGGGAATATCCGATTGGAAGGGTTGACCATCGAAGAGGCAGAAGACTTGTTGGAAGAAGCGTATAGCAGCTACTACAATCGACCTTATGTAGTGGTACGAGTAACAAATAAGCGTGTGCTGATGTTCCCCGGGGAATCAGGGAGTGCCATGGTCATCACCTTGGAAAACATGAACACTAGCCTCTTGGAGGTCATGGCCTTGGCTGGAGGTATTGGCTCCAGGGCCAATGCTTCTAAAGTCAAGTTAATTCGTCGGACCGAAGAAGGCAACAAGGTGTACCAGATGGATTTGTCAACTGTGGAAGGCTTGAGTGATGCACAACTCGTGGTGCAAGCGAATGACATTATTTACGTAGAACCCTTGCCACAATTGGCCCGGGAGTTGACAGAAAGTTTGAGTCCGCTCACCGCACTTCTGTCGACCTTTACATTCCTCTATGCATTCATCATCAACTCGCCCAATTGAGATGGAAATCCAAAACCTCTCCCTGGAAGGATTGAAGCTATTGGTGCCTCGGCAATTCAAAGATGATCGCGGGTTTTTTTGGGAAACCTGGCGAGAAGGCATGCTTCTCGATGAAGAAGGTAGCCCCTTGCGGTTTGTCCAAGACAACTTATCCATCTCCAAAGCGGGCACGTTGCGCGGGATTCATTTCCAGCGCGCTCCGCATACCCAAGGTAAGTTAGTCCGCGCTGTGTCTGGAAGCATTTTGGATGTGGTCGTGGATTTGCGTGCAGCTTCGCCCACTCGAGGTCAAGTCCTTAGGGTAGAACTTTCAGCATTGAATGGCCATCAGTTGTGGGTGCCGGCAGGCTTTGGGCATGGGTTCATAGCCCGAGAAGACGAGACGACTGTGGAATACCGCTGCACTGCCACCTACGAACCGGAGTATGAGGGTTCGATCCGATGGGATGATCCGGACGTTGCCATTGACTGGCAGATGGAGGCTTTGCGGGAGATAGGAGCGCCGCTGCTCTCCGAGAAGGATGCGATGGCGCCTTTGTTGAAAGACATCGATTGGCCTTTTTGATTGGGTGAACGGACAATTCTAAGTTGTTCATAATTCATGCATTATCGCCTGAGTTTTGACCCTCGATGCGGCCTCCTGTGGATAATTTTGAACCATGGGTTTCAATGATTATTTCGCTTTTGGTAAGTACCGTGTTTCACTCTTTCGCGGCATGTTTTTCCTTCTTTTATTGGCCGTTGGTTTCGCGACAACAGCCTGGTTGCCCTCCGCTCGAGTCGTTAAATCAGAGGGTGTCAATTCGGAAGGCCGGGCATTCGAAGTGATGGAGAATTGGCCACAGAATCAATCGCCCAAGATGCCAGTCCGCTTGTCTCTGGCCGATGAATTGGTCCCAATGGAAGCCTTCGGGGTACGAGAGCAATTGGACCGAGAGCTCGTGGTTAATACTTACCGCCATGGTTCAACCATGTTGTATATGAAGCGCGCTGCACGGTGGTTTCCGATGATCGAGTCTATTTTGGAGGAGCACGAAGTCCCCGATGATTTTAAATACCTCGCAGTTATTGAAAGTGGACTCAGTCAAGTCGTTTCTCCCGCAGGAGCTACCGGATTTTGGCAATTCATGAAAGGAACGGCTCCTCAATTTGGTTTGCGGGTCTCTTCTGAATCCGATGAGCGTTACCATGTCGAGAAATCAACTCATGCTGCTTGCGCCTATCTTCTGGAGGCCCGGGATGCGTTTGGGAGTTGGTCGCTGGCCGCTGCTTCTTACAATATGGGTATGGCGGGAGTTCGACGAGAGCTTGAGGAGCAAGGTGTCGACTCGTATTGGGAGATGCATCTCAATGCAGAGACTGCGCGCTATGTGTACCGTTTGTTGGCCATCAAAACCATCTTTGAAGCACCTCAGCAATACGGATTTGATTTGCAGCTTGAAGCCCTCTATGTGCCGTATTCAGTGAACGAGTATTGGGTCAATCGGACCATTCCAGATTTGGCCAAGTTTGCCATGAGGCACGGTTCCAATTTGAAGGCATTGAAGACCTTAAATCCGTGGCTTCGAAAGGACCGATTGAACATAGATCCAGGGGATTCTTTGCTCATCGTCTTGCCAATCAAATGAGCATTGAGACGTGATTTTCACGATGAATAGAAACTTGAATGTGGCCTTGAAAGCGGCCTTGGAGGCAGGGGAAGCGATTCTGGAAATTTACCTTTCGGGAGATTTTGATGTCACCGTAAAAGGAGATGATTCGCCTTTGACACGGGCGGATTTGGCCTCGCATGAGGTCATTATTTCGCATTTAGAGACCACCGGTATTCCCATTCTCTCGGAGGAAGGTAGGGGCATTCCTTTCGTCGAGCGAAAGGATTGGAAGCAATTGTGGATCGTGGATCCGATTGACGGAACGAAGGAATTTATCAAGCGAAACGGAGAATTCACGGTCAATATCGCCTTGGTCGAGGAGGGAGTCCCTGTGTTGGGCGTCATTCTGGTTCCGGCTACTGGAGAATTGTATTATTCGGATCAGGAATCGGGAGCGTTCAAGGTAGATTCTACAACCTTTGCAGCAGACAGCTCTGCGGCTCAGAAATTACCATTGGAGCGTGAGGGCCGCCCGTTCACGGTCGTGGCGAGTCGTTCACACATGTCACCAGAAACCGAAGCCTACGTGGAACAGATGCGCAAAGATCATGGCGAAGTGGCTCTGATTTCGAAAGGCAGTTCGTTGAAGTTGTGCATGGTGGCAGAAGGCAAGGCAGATTGTTATCCGCGCTTCGCTCCGACCATGGAATGGGACACGGCGGCTGGTCAGGCCATTTGCATGCATGCCGGATTTGATGTTATCGATTGGAATA
>JAPKAW010000123.1 GCA_028825055.1 Flavobacteriales bacterium
GGAACAACCACTATCAGACAGGGGATTGGCAGGGGTTCTGGGGCAAGGATGTCATCGATCAAAGCTTGCGCTCCACCGGCGGCATACTGGGGGTCAAAAGGTTCATTTAAAACCACTTTATACCGATGGCTAATTTGCCGAACCTGATGTGTTACGCGGGCTGAAACCAATCCCTTAGTGTTTTCACTGAACGCTTCGATCTGCTGGCCTGATGTTAACTTAATGGGCTCTGTGTAGGTCTCCCAAGCCGTGCTGCACTCGGAAGGATTGAGGGTGCAAATACGGTATCGTGTGATCAAATTGGGATCTGCATTGGTGATGGCGACAGTTGTCTGCATAGCCTGAAATGTCCGTGGTGCATGGATTACGGGGACGCTAACAAAGTCACTGTCGTCGAGTTTTTCTGTAGGACGGTCTTGGGGTTCAAATCCAAAGTCATTGACCACATCAGAACCTACAAAACCCAGCGTTCCTCCCTGCACCAAGGACTCTTTTGAAATCCAACTGGTGCTTCTCGCCTCTCCATTCAGAGCCCAAGACGCGACATATCGTTGTGGGTTGTCGAATGTTATTGTAAGTGGGGGAGCAGTGTTGAGTTCATTGGACCTCGGCGTTACGGTCGCCTTGTCAAAAGCAGGAATTCCGGCAATAATTTGATGAGACCCCGGTGTTACGGGATACAGGCCAAGGGCACTCCAGACATACCAGGCGCTCATTTGTCCGCAATCTTCATTTCCAGAGAGTCCATCCGGTGCATTTGGATACAATTCGGTTCGAATTTCAGTCACCAGTTCCGCAGTGCGGGATGTGTTTCCAACGTAAGGGTAGAGGTAAGCCATGTGATGACTAGGTTCGTTGCCATGGGCGTATTGTCCAATCATACCCGTGATATCCGGTTGTTGTCTCCCGGTTGTTTCACTACTTGACGTAAACATACGTTCAAGCATGTGGTAGTAAATCGAATCTCCACCCATGAGCTCTATGTGTCCGTTGATGTCTTGGGGGGTGAAAAAATTGTATTGCCATCCGTTGGCTTCTGTATAGTTGAAATTCACTTCTCGTGGTTCAAAGTTTTCCAGCCAAGCACCTCCGCGTTTAGGTTGAATGAAGTTCGTAGATGCATTGAACAGGTTCCGGTAGGAGAGGGCGCGTTGCGTGAATCGTTTTGAGACCTCGATGTTTGCAGGGTTGTTGTTGTCCAGTTGTCTTGCGAATGCTGCAATGCACGCATCGTCAAATGCATACTCGAGCGTTTTGGAAACGGACTCGTGTTCTTGATCCAGAGGGATGTATCCGTAGTCTTTATAAGCAGGCAGTCCCAAATGAGCGCTGTCTGCAGCTTGTAGCATGGCCTCAAGCGCTAGATTCTGATCAAACCCCTCGATGCCCCAACTCACAGCATCTTGAATAACCGGGACGCTGTGATAACCAATCATGCAGCCCGTATAGTTAGCCGCCAATTCCCATACAGGCAGCTGGCCACCCTGTTGATACATCCTTAACATGGTCCGAATAAAATCACGTGATCGATTCGGTTCTAACCAATTGAGCAATGGATGCAACGAACGGAAAGTGTCCCAGAGTGAAAAAACGGTGTAATGCAGGCCATCTTCTGGACTTAATTGATGAATATTTAAATCAGTTCCGCGGTAACGGCCATCTACATCAGAAGCTAAATTGGGAGTGGTGAAGCTGTGGTAAAGGGCTGTGTAAAAAACCGTTCTTTCGTCTCTAGTGCCTCCTTCAATGGCGATGCAGCTAAGCTGTTCTTCCCATTTTTTTTCAGCTTTCTCACGATAGTGATCAAAATCTGTGTGAGGTGTTTCTTCTTCCAGATTGTTGAGGGCTCCATTGATGTCTACAAAACTGACGGCCATCCGGACGTTCAATTCATCGATCACTCCGAAATCACACGCAAAAATAGGGATGTATTCCATGGTCTGCATGACCGTCCCGTCCGCCAGAGTGTCCGTGATGGTTATCTCAGAAAGTTGGTCTTGCCATTCAAAAGGGCGATCAAATCGCGCAGCAAAATAAACATGCTGCTCATTAGCCCAGTTGTCAGACAATCGATGTCCTACCAAAGTGGAATCGTTGAGGGGCTCAATACTATAATGGATGAGTTCATCGCGATGTTGAAGATCGACAAGCAATGTCAGTGTATCAGGTTCTTCAAGTCGGTATCGATGAACGCCAACGCGTTCAGTCGCGGTTAATTCAGCAAGGATGCCATGGTCTTGAAGTTGGACGCTGTAATAGCCCGCATGTGCACTTTCTTTTGCATGATCAAATCGACTCTTGTATCGATCGGCCCAATTCGCTGCCCCAGACCGATATTGAGTGCAAGGCATGAATAGAATGTCGCCATAATCGGAAACGCCGGTTCCTTGCAAGTGTGTATGTGAGAATCCATAGATCATAGAGTCACTATAATGGTATCCTCCACACCCATCCCATCCGTCAAGACGCGTGTCTGGACTCAACTGCACCATTCCAAAAGGAACCGTGGCACCAGGATATGTGTGTCCATGGCCACCAGTACCAATGAAAGGGTTAACCGTTTGGTGAAGGGATGCGGGGTCCATATCGCTGGAACAAGCATTCAAGCTAGCCGCGGCGATAACGAGAAGCATAAACTGAAATGCCCGTTGCATGGTATGATTCATTTTTGTTGGGTGTGTCGAAGCCAGAGGTAAGCCGCTTCCAAAACAGGGTCGTTCCCATTTTGAATGTCAAACTCAGACCACGAAATAGGGGAATCCGGCAGAATTGGCTGAGACTCCCAAGCGTGCGATGCAGAACTGAAGTACTGGGCAGTGGCAATGTTGACTGTCAATCCTGTATGAGGTAAAACACGCTTCACAGGATTGCCGAAAGTTCCGGAGGTGCTACCCATTGGAGATTCTCCAAAAGTGCGTCCACGGCCGCTTTGTATAAACCAGCTGGCAAAGGCTACCGAAGCAGAGGCCGAGAGGCCATCCAACAATAGAGCCGTTTTACCTGAGTAATTCAATCGCTTGTGCGGATGCGATGGAATATCAAATAAAATTTCTTCAGTTGAGCCAATGGGCGTCTCTCGAAGGGCTTTTGAAAATCGCGCCATTTCGCGGTGTTTACTAGTGCGACGAAGGGGCAAGTCAAATCCGTTTCTTCGATACAAGGCTTTCGTAAAAGCGCTTTGTTGAATGGTGACTGCATGAGGGAGAAAGACCGGGCTGCTTGTTAGATAAGGAACAAGCATTTCCATTAGAGCCACATTCCCACCAGCATT
Organism: Flavobacteriales bacterium; assembly: GCA_028825055.1. Lineage (GTDB taxonomy): Bacteria > Bacteroidota > Bacteroidia > Flavobacteriales_D > Sanyastnellaceae > UA16. The sequence goes on from JAPKAW010000123.1 coordinate 3,272, forward strand.
GCTTCTGATGTCAATCACCAAACCGGTTTGGGTCTCTAGATTGCTGTGCTTTCGTTTCGTCAACGTTCTAAAGCCCCTTCGGAGCGAGCGCTTAAATTCTTTATTCCGATTGGTTTGAAAGGAAGAGATGGATAGGTAAGCCACTCCATGGTCCGTGAACTTCCATTCTATGGACTTGTTGCTTTTAGACTTTGAAATGGAAGAAGGGGAGTGATTGATAGTTACGGCTTGAACGATGCTCTCATCCGTCGCAGGGCTCACCAACTCAATCAGGACGGTGTCGGATGGAGATGATTGGATCATCATGGTGGCCAGTTCATTCCAAAACTTTTCGGCCAATCGAAGTCGCGCTATTGGGGCATCTCCTTCAAGTGGAACTAGCTGAAGTGCCGTGCCTAAAACCATGCGAGCAGACTGACCATTAAAACCTTTTATTTCAGTTCCCCTTGCAATGCTGCAGCTTCCCTCGTTTGCGGTGTAAATACGGTTTTGGATGGTCGTAATTTCAAAAGGCAAACGTCCGTGTGTTTCGCTCATGGCATCTGAAAGTGACTTGAGTGAAACACAGGTGTGACTATCCTTCATCACATTGGTCAAACGTGAAAAAACTTGAGCAGCAGCCAAGCGAGTCCCTCCACCATTGTACATCGCCTGACCAGTTAAATAGGCAGCATTCCATTCCTGCTCGGTACAACGAGCGAAAGGCGATGGATGCATGATCTCGATCCATTTTTTCAATGTGTCCAAATCACTTTGAATCGACGGTCCCGTTATGAAGTCTACTGTTTGGCCATTTGCACCCGTGTGATTTTGACAAATTCCGGTATAAACAAATGACAGGAAACAAACTAGAACAGCAAATCGGCAAATCATATTCGTAAGATATCGTATTGGATCTAGCGCCATTAATCCTCTTGATTTCGCATTTTCACCATGGTTAGAATGGTTGCTATTGCAACGCTTTCACCGGTGTCGTCTTGCATTTCTACATAAAATTTCACGATGCCTTTGGCAACATCCTCTGGACTGCGTTTTTCTTGTGCAATCTTTTCTTTAACGGTGAGTTTGACTCCTACAGTAGTTCCGGGGTAAACAGGTTTTGTGAATCGCGCTGTTTCTACACCGTAATTCAAAAGGACGGGGCCTTTCTTAGGGTCAACAAAAAGACCTGCTGCTTTACTGAGCAAATAATAACCGTGGGCCACGCGTCCTGTAAATATGGTTCCTTCCAAGCTCGTTTCATCTACGTGGGCATAGAAGTGATCTCCACTAACATTTGCGAAATTGACAATGTCCGCTTCAGTGACGGTGTGTTTGGCCGTTGTGACCGTGTGTCCAATTTGTAAGTCTTCAAAATGTTGCTGAAATAGGTGCGGGTTGGCCTCGACCTGCTGGCCTCCTGGCTGATAGGACTCAGTGATGGCTCCAACCATCGTGGGAGAACCTTGTATCGCAGTGCGCTGCATGTAATGGTTTACGCCACGCATACCGCCCATTTCTTCGCCACCTCCTGCTCGACCGGGTCCACCGTGGACAAGTAAGGGGAGAGGCGAACCATGGCCGGTAGATTCATTTGAGCAGTCACGGTCAAGCACCAAAATACGCCCGTGCATCGGGGCCGCATTTAAAACAAAGTCCCGAACATCTTGTTGGTTGTGACTCACAAACGAGCAGCATAGTGAGCCCTTCCCTAGGTTAGCTAATTGAACGGCTTCACTCAAATCATTATAGGGCATCAAAGTGCTAACGGGACCAAAGGCCTCGATTTCATGGCAGCGAACGGCATCCAACGGGGTGTCCATGCGCAACAAAGTTGGCCCGAGGAAAGAACCCGATTCATTTGTGGCGCCAACAGGCATTGATTCATTCCGATAGACACAACTTGCTTCGCTTTCCAATTCAGCGATCTTGTGAAGTACTTCCTCTTTTTGAGCCTGGTTTACCAATGCGCCCATGCGAACCCCTTCTTTTTGCGGATCGCCTATGGTTGTTTTTTTCAAAGCTGCAATTAAAGCTTCTTGTACAGGGTCCATCAAATGCCTTGGAACAAAAATCCGACGTATCGCTGTGAATTTTTGTCCGCATTTAACCGTCATTTCCTTTCGCACCTCCTTCACAAATAAGTTGAACTCAACATCACCCGGCTCAACTTGGGGCCCTAAAATTGCAGAATTCAAGGAGTCTGCCTCCATATTAAAGGGTACCGAGTTCTCAATAATTCTGGGAGTCACTTTGAGTTTGCGTCCCGTTTCGGCTGAACCCGTGAAGGTAACAACGTCTCGTTCGTCCACGTGATCCAACAAGTTTCGAGCTGGTCCGCAGATTAGCTGGATGGCTCCAGCAGGTAAGATATTGGATGCGATGATTTCGCGGACTACGGCTTCTGTGA
>JAPKAW010000124.1 GCA_028825055.1 Flavobacteriales bacterium
TTACTTCTAAGGAGACTTGTGTTGTTAAATCCAAACACGCCGAAGTGGCAGACACTCCCATGGCCTCGGGCAATTCAAGAAGGGTCAAATTCAAGGTGTCTTGAGCTGCACAAGAGCCAAAACCATGGGCGTAAACCAATGAATATATTCCAGGGTCGAGACTTCCCAATGCAACTTCACCTGTTGAATCAGAGACAAAACCCGGCCCACTCCACGCACCACCTGTCGCAGGGAAGAACCCCTCCAACTGTAACACCTCATCGGCAGCACAAATCGCCAAGTCTTCGCCAGCAAATGGGACATCGAGAGCAATGACTTCAACCACAGTAGAAGCTGCAGCCGAACATCCCGAAGAATTGGTAAAGTCATAGGTCAATTCCCATTGGCCCATTCCAATCAAACCGGGATTGAACATCCCGAGTTCTCCATCCACAATGCCAGGACCAGACCACGTACCTCCCGCAGGAGATGCGGCTGGCAAGAGTAAATCCATCGCTTGCTCACATTCCTGTAAATTTTGCGGAACTGACAGCATAGGCAACGCAACGATATCAATCGAGTGTGATATCACACCTTGGCACCCCAGCGTATCCGTGATGACAACACTTGCCGTGCCGTCCATCGTTTCTGGCGCTATCGCTATCCACCAAGCCTGGGAAAGGTTTTCAGCATCTTGCGTGGACGCTCCGCTCCACTCCCATTGATAATCGAATGGATTCGCAACATTGCCTCCAAATCCAGTTGCAATCCAGATGACTGAATCCCCTTCACAAGCCAGATCATTCTCTTCATTGGTGACGATGGAGGCCGTTGGATTGCTCAAGACATGAATGACACGCGAGTCCGTATGCATACAAGATCCCGTACCAATCGTGTAAGTCAGTGCCGATGAACCCAAAGGGATTTGGGCGATATCGACGAGACCATTGACTGCATCAACCAAGCCAAGACCAGACCAGACTCCCCCCATTGGGGAATAGCCACCAACGGTCAAAACCTCATCTGTATCGCACACAAAAACATCCAATCCCGCTTCTGCCAAGTCGACTTCTACCACGTCAACCATGACTGAATCCACTTGTGTACATCCATAGTCGTTCGTTGCGGTATAGTCCAGTAAGGAGCTCCCCAAGCCAATTAAAGCAGGATTGAACAGCCCCGCATCACCATCAACAACTCCTAAACCAGACCAAACTCCACCTTCAGGAGATGCTATTGGAAGCTGAACTATGACATCTTGCATGCATTCTGAAAATGTCATGGGCATGATGATATTCGGCAATGGAAACGGCAGAATAGTGAGACTATCTATAACGGAGCAACCGAAAATGTCTGTTGCGGTGACAATGACCTGTGAGGGCTCGTCAACCGTCATAAATGCATGGGATGAATCCATTTCTGAAACCTCTACGTTGGCCGACCAATCCAAAGCATAACTGCCTCCAACACCTCCATATGCCGTTGCTTCGATTTCAACGTAATCACCAGAACAAACGGCTCCTCCCATGGCATTGATCCACAAGGATGCTGCTTCGAGAACCGTGAGTTCCAATGTGTCTGAAACGAGACAGGTCCCCTCACCTACGGCGTAAACCAATTTGTGCAGGCCTGCGCTGAGAACCCCAAGGTTTACCGAATCTGACAAGGCCCCAAAGACACCTTCACCACTCCATGTCCCTCCTTCGGGAGAAGCCATGGACCCCAAACTCATCATTTCTTGGGACTCACAGACTGTGACATCAGACTCGACAATGATCGATAGAGGTGAGACCACCGCAACGCTCAATGTATCCTCGCTAGCACATCCATAGGCATCTGCATAGGCATACGTCAGAGAAGAAACTCCCACACTCAAGGTGCCAGGGTTGAACCAACCCTCTGAAGAAATTACTCCAGGACCGGACCAAGACCCTCCCGCAGGAGAACCTGGATCCAAAAGCACTTCGATCGATTGGTTGCAAACTTCGATGGCTTCACCCGCTTCAACTTCAGGAAGTTGTTGAACTTGAACCGTCCACGAGGCTGTGTCAGTACAACCACCCCCATACGATGTCACAATCGCTTCAATTTCAAACGGACCCTCTTCGCCAGGATCAATGGAAATCGCGAATTCATTGCCCACCGTCGCCGATCCATGCCCATTCCAGTTAACAAAGTATGCTCCCCAAAGAGTGACAGAAGCATTCAAATCTAACGTTCCTCCATCGCAAATCATGGATTCCCCGACAATCTCCAACGAAGGGACTGGGGAGGCCACAACACTGAAAACTTCTGTTGATGAGCAAGCAAACGATCCATACTCCTGGGTTCCAACAACCGAACCTATTAAATAGCCATCCATGATATAAGTAACGATCGAGTCCGATTCAGCGCCGTCATCAATAGCTTGCTCCGTAGCAGACCAGAAATAGGAATTGCCTCCAAATGCTGTGATTTCAACAGGAGATCCATTGCAAGAGGCATAAGGAGCATTGAACGTTATTTCCGGAATTGGCACGGCAAACACAGCATACTGCTCAACATCTGTCCCACAACTGTTGGATGCGGAAACTTCCACCGTGTGCAATCCCGTTGTTTCGATGACTTGATTCAAGGGAGCAGGAGAAGTAGGGCCAACCTCCAACCCATCAAGCGTCCAACCAAAATCAGTTAGCACGGAGTTTCCAGGATTGATAAGCACTTGTCCGTTCCATGTTGCTCCTACGCACAAAGAATCCAATCCCGCGTTTATAAAAACCTCCGGAGCTGCTGTACTGGAAAGAATGGCCTGGCTTGAAGCTGAACCACAATCACCGTTCGGCCCAGAAGCAACAGAAAAGGAGACCGTGTAATTCGCTGCCTCCAAAAGAATCAACTCGGGGTTTTCGTCGTTGGCATCACTTCCAATGGCCCACTCATATGCCCCTCCTTGAATCGTCCATGAAAAGATAGATTCACCGCAGGGAGGTTCTGGAGTGTCATTTGACAACTGCACTTCCATTGGGATACATGTCGAAGTGGATCCCCATGACCACTCGGGTTCAACAGACGCCATGACACACACCTCCAAAGTTGCGGTTGCATCATATTCGCATGGCGCCGCAGCTTGAATCAACACATCATCTTCGTAGTCGATTTGATAGAGTCCCGGTTCCATGAAAGCCGGTTGAAACTCGGATCCTGAAGACTGGTTAAGTACCGGAGGTGCTTGCCCTTGTAAGGCTACGACCTCCCATTCCCCCGATAGACCTTGCGCTTCACAATCGGTCTCACTAAAATCTTGAAACCCTCCGGCAACTTCAAAAATACCCGTAGATCCAACACACAAAACCTCTGGCCCCGAAAGGGTTGGCGGTACAACTTCTAAAACTTCAATAAAAATCGTATTGGTCGCTGTCATGAGGCATTCATTGCTTGCCGCAATTGAAAAATGAAATGCATTGGAGGGCACCCCTCCAGAGGCTCCGCAAGAAGAGGAGGTATACACGTGATCAACACTCGAGGGCGGTGGGTGGTTGTATGTTGCAACCGCACCATCTCCAAAGTCAACCGTATACACGGTAGAGGGATCATTATTTTCATAGCTCGTGAGGGGGAAACTCAGCAATTCCGGAGCGCAAAGACCTGTAGCGATGCCTGGACTCGCTGTTTCTATCTCCGGGTTGTTGCCGACAAACAACTCATCTTGAGCCATCGCCGTGCATCCATTTGTTCCCAATGCTGTGAACGAAATAGTATACGTACCATAGCCAAAATATGTGGTAGTGAACGGGGTTTCCATTGCAGTCAGCACATTCACATCCCCATTGCCCCAATCTATCGTTAACTCAGTCAGTCCGTTTTCTTCGAAGTAATCCGAATTGGAATTCGACAAACTAAACGGCATAGGCCAGCTTTCGTTATTCGTACAGATTGGTTCAGCTGTAACGAACCAAGGGTCTGGAGTTTGCAACACCGGGATCTCTTCCGTCCAAGTATCCGAGCAGCCATTTTCATCGGTGATCGATAACGTGACAGGCACTTGAGAAACGCCGCCTCCATGAATCACTAATGTCACCGTGGGATTGAACTCGCTGGATTCTCCATAGAGCCCTTCTTCACCAAAAGACCACGCATAAACCAAACCTGCACCGCTCGAGGCATTTGCAAATGAGAACACACCACCGCATTCGCCTAACCCTGTATAATCAAAATCTGCAACCGGCCCACCCCCTGGCAAACAAGCACAAGGCCAGTTATAGTCAATCAAAGCCAGATTGAGATCAATATCCAAAGAACACACGCACGGCGGTTCTGTCCCGCTTGGCGTAAGCCCTCCTGCCAACGTCAAGACCTCAATACCTTGAGTGGCTTCATAGGACAACGTCACGGCAATGCTCGGGGCGTATTCAACACCGTCTATCGACCACGTCCATTGCACCTCCGGTTCATAGCCAGCAAGCGTAGTTTCCGCATAGTCAGCGGTGAAAGTGACGTTGCATCCGGCTGAGTCCGAAATGCTGTAGCTGATATCCAAAGCAGCACAAGCAGCACTGCAGCTCTGCGCAGCAACAAACGAGGTGCCCAAATAAAGGAAAACCAGAAAAAGGCCTAGTGTCCTCAATAATTGTATGCCCAATGGATTCAAATCGATCATGTACTCGCACTTACGAGGATTGCAGGCGGAACGTTTCACCTTTGCCTCTAGATTTCGACAGAAACTAGCATTCAATCGACCATTGCCACGTGGCAGCGGTTCAGACTATGAACAATTGTTGACAACCTATGTGAATACCGTGTGACTTACTCCCTGCTTCAAAGAATCAGAGTAACGACTTTTAGCCCTTTGTTTGTGACGCAATGCTCGGGGAACGAAAAGCAGATTGGCTTGTCCAAACTGCAGATCACCTGAAAAGGGTTCCTGCCAAGAAGCTCTGAAAAGAGACAAAAGGTGCGGAAGGATTCGAGCCAAGTGTGAAGAAAGACGATGTTGGGTGCAAGCCCAGGTCATCAATCGGAGCAGGATGGATTTCATTCAAGGAAATCGTTGCACGTTGATTCGCAAAGGCGACTCGACAGATCAACCCGAAAATCTTGAGGCCTGAGAATGGTCGCATTCCGAAAGGGGTGCCAAAGGGACGCAAGTCCTGACGGTAAGATGAAAAGGCGTACTGACGAAGTTGTTCGCTGATGTTTCGGCAAAAGTGAACGACACACTTTCCGCAAGGAGAGTGAAATTCTGCGCAGGCTGCGTAGAAGGCCTCCAGGCTTGCCTGAGGCATGAGAAAGCCATTCACTTAGGTGATAAAGCTCCGTCGGTGAGGTGACAACAACACCAAAAGGATAGCATTCGTGCTTGAAAAGCGGTGGTCATTTGGTCAGTTCGAAGAGCGGAAACGCTTTAAGAACAACATCCCGCTGCCCTTGGGCAGATGGCGATGAGCCAAAGGTACGAGGGTTGGATGGAGCCGAGAGGCAGCTTCAGCAATGAAGTGGTTGAAAAACAAAGTCCAACATCTCCTTCCAGAGGTCCTTAAGCCTGACCGAAAGGAAAGGCACGCTTGGAGTTCGCTCTAAGTGTGATTCCCTCCACTACCATGAAGGGAGTCTATGGAGAGTCCGCATCTGATTGCAAAAACGAATTGACGCAAGTTGAGTCGAATGCGCA
>JAPKAW010000125.1 GCA_028825055.1 Flavobacteriales bacterium
GTTCAGGAGAAACAGAGGATACCACCATTGCTGATTTGGCTGTGGCTTTGAATACAGGCCAAATCAAAACGGGTTCTGCCAGCCGCTCAGATCGAGTGGCCAAGTACAATCAGTTGCTTCGTATTGAGCAGGAGCTTGGTCAAGCCGCGGTTTATCGTGGTGCGGCTTTTCGAGATTAAAGAATTCTAGACGAAATAAAAAAGCCCGGGCTATTGGCTCGGGCTTTTTTAGTGGATACTGGTTTCCAGTAAAGCGAGAATATCCTTCAGTCTAATCGTTGAACAGGCTTGTCGTCATCCTGCGTTCTCGTGAATGGAATGGGATCAATCTGACCAGGCATTCGCTGCAGTAACCCATAGATTCTGAATTCCGTTCTCCGGTTTTCTGAATGAGAAATGCTGGAGCAAGGCATGCCAGGCTCACAGGTGTTCCGCAATTCGTTTGTCCCTTTGCCAATGGCAATTAATTGTTTTGACGAAACACCTCGCTTGAGTAGATAGGACTCGAGCTCAATGGCTCGTGATTTGGTGACTCTTCCCGTTTTATTGTCAAAAGGATCTTGATACGAGGCTGCGTCTTCGTGCGTCCGAATCTCGAGTAGCATTTGAGAGTTTAAACGAAGAAAATCAACCAGAACGAGCAGTTCATCGGCCTGTCTAATGTTGAGGTTCGTTGTCATGGGACCATGCTGCAGGGCTAATTCAAAAGGTTGTCCACCCGCCATGGAATCAATGAATTTGTAATCTCTTAGAGCACTTACCGGTGTTAGTTTCAAGTCGGTTAGGCTTTCAAGGTCATCCACAGCGATAAGCTGTCGCTTGACAATATAGCCAGGAAGTTTCATCTCCAATCGGTAATTACGATGAGGAGGGAGCGCAATGGAAGCTAGGCCGTTGAGGTCACTTGTAAAATGGATGGCCGAAGCATTTTGGTCATCGATCAAAACCATAGGAACACGGGGTAGACTATGATTCGTTTTTGCAGAGAGCGTTTTGAATTGAAATATTTGCGGTATTTCCAGTAATTTGACTTGGTAGATTTTGTCAATGCCAGAACGATCTGAACTGATGAAACCAGATTGCCCGTTTGGTGCGATGGCGAATGAATGGTCATCTGAGAGTGTGTTGACAGGAAAAGGCAATCGGAGTGGTTCAGACCAAACATCCCCGTCACGCCAATTTCTTTGGGGTGCAATGTTTGTCGGTAAGCGTTGCGAGGAATAAATGTCCAGGCCTCCTAAGCTTGGATGTCCATTCGACGAAAAGTAAAGTGTTCCGTCTGCGTCAAATGAAGGAAACACCTCATCGCCCGATGTGTTAATAGTTGGACCTAAGTTGATGGGTTCTTCCCAAAATGTTCCGTTTCGGTCAGAATACCATAGGTCAATCCCTCCTTGCGACTCGGGAGATGGCAAATCTGTAGCGAAATACAATCGGCTTCCATCTGGAGACCACGTTGGATGTACAAACGTAAATCCTTTTTCGACAAAAGGAAAAGGGGTTGGATTGGACCAGTCACCTGCGGCCGTTCGTTGTGCAACCAACAATTGATACCCTCCGGTCATGGGGTCTCCAAACCAAGCCAAGCCATCCTTAGATTTTCGTGAGAATGCGATTGACCTTTCATCGGGAGAAAGACTGACCAACCCATCGTGTTTGGGCACATCCCAAGAGGACCATTGTGAGGTCCGCAAAACCCGGCGGTCTCGAGATGCCAAATCCAGCACGTACATTTCTCGCTGACTGACTCGTGCGAGCGGTGTAGCTTCACCCCATTGGTAAGGCTCGCTTGAAAAATACACCCGACCTCCACTGATTCTAGGCGAAGAGGCGATTGGAATTTCCGGAATATCGAAGGACTGTACCCCCCAAAATCGAGGGTCCGGTTCTATGAATAGTTGTTCTTCGCATTTCTTCCACAAGGCCGATGCATAAACGTCCGGCTCAGCTAGGACCATGAGGGGCTCAAGGATATCAGATGAGGAAGCGTATTTCCCTTGATTCATGACAGCTGTTGCCCAATCCAGCCGATCTTGTCTCGTGACCATTCCGAGATGATCTAATTCTTCAAATGTCTTTTCGGCTCCTTCAAAATCGGCAATAAGCAGCTGAGTCTGTCCAAGCATTCTCCATGCCATGGTGTCATTGGGCCATTGAATAACGGCTTGTTGCAATGATTTTGTCGCGTCTTGATAGCGCGTGTCTTCGTATGCCTTAAGCGCTTTCCAATAGTGGCGGGAATTGCACGATGACAGCAAAACGGCAAGCCCCAAGCCAATTAAGGCAATTAAGAGTGTATACTGCTGACGCCCAATACTTGAAGCGTGAGTCGGGGAGATTGGATTTTTCAAAGCCAAATCAACTGTGAATTGGTGAAGACGTTTTCACCTTAAACAATAGTACACATTTTGGATAGACTAGCTACCTGATTCTTGACGGAGTTTCCATAATGCGATATGGGATAAAGCGATTCCCGCAGCGACGGAAACGTTTAGGCTACCGGTCTTCCCTACCATAGGTAGTTGAACCTGCATCTCACATTTGTGGAAAACTTCGGATGAAATACCGTGCTCTTCATCCCCTAAAACGAGACACATCGGAAGAGGCAATTCAGCTTCATGAATTGGCTCTGCAGCTTTTTCTGACAAAGCGACTAAACGGATGCCGTTGGCCATCAGTGTTTGCAGAGCTGTTGGGAGGTGAGCGGCCCTAGAAACGGGCAGTCGAAGTAACGCGCCTGAAGAGGATTTAATAGCGTCTTCTTGAATTGGGGCAACCCCAGCGGCAGGAATAATCAATGCGGTTGCGCCAAAGCACTCTGCACTTCGCGCGATCGCTCCCAAATTGCGAACATCCGTAACGCCATCAACAGCCACGAAAAGAGGGGACTCGCCGGCTTCATAAGCGCGGGAAATCAACTCTTCCAACGGCTGGAAAACTATGGGCGAAAGAAATGCGACCAATCCCTGGTGGTTTTTTTGGGTAATCCGGTCGAGTTTTTCTCGGGGAACCCGTTGCACAGGAATGTCCAAATCTCGCAGTTGCTGAAGCAACGCACCGGTGCGTTCGCTTTTTTCATCGCGTTGAATCAGGACACGTTGAAGTTCTTTGCCTGCGTCGAGTGCTTCGAGGACAGGGTGCCATCCAATAATCAGCGATGCAGATTCAGGTGCCCGTTTTCGAAACGAGTTATTCTCATTGCCTCGGGGCTTCCCAGGGCTACGGTATTCTCCTCTCCGCTGTTCATGAGGGCGTCCGCCATCAGCAGAAGAAAAGGAGGGCTTGTCCCTTGAGTCAGAGGGGCCGGGAGGAAAATCGTTTGACATGGGGCCGTACTAAAGAATTCACTCAATTAAAATCATGCAATAACGAGTCAAAGGTACCCTTGAATATGCAGAATTAGTCCGGTGAAATGCGACCGTTGCGCCAATTGGTCACCATTCGGTCCCATGGCATGCGGTACTGGATGTTTCGTCCAAGGGTATAAAAGTTGTTGTCCCAGGGGTGATCGGTTCTGAGGAACCGAAAAGTCACAGCGTTGAGCGATCCTTCTTCACCATAAATCCACCATTCGCTGTCGCGTGATTTTCGAATTTTCTGGGGTATTCCGAAGACGATGTGGACCATTCCTCGGTCGGTTCTCCAGCCAGGTAAAACGCCGCTAAAAAAGAGATTAGCTTCCTCTACACGACCATAATAGGTTGAGATGAGTTGGGAGCCTCGATCTTTTTCATTGGCGCAGTTTAACCAAAAGGCATCTAAAGCGGCCTTGGGATCGGCACTTCCCATCATTTGTTCAAATTCTGAACGTGTCGTGATATAGCGACTCGATTGAATCATCAATCGTAGGTCCCGTACTTGGTCATAGGGCAGTTTCGTGCCGTGTATGCGTTGTACAATGTTCCTCGAGTCAATGGCGTCGAGAATAACATTGACCCCTTCATCGACAACATAAGAAACCCAACCCTGATCGTTGGCTAGGATGGTTGCACGCAAAATCGGTTGAAGCGTGTCCGAACGGTCCTTAATAAAAGAGAATGGCGGCGAAGGCATCGTGGCAGTTACTGGAATGCTAGCGTGGCTCCAAAGGGAACCGGCCGGTGCCTGAAAGAAAACGGTATCCCCAGCAACAGCATGCTCTCCACTGTAAGGCCAACCTATGGTGTTGAAGACAACACGGTTGCTTTGAGGGTCGGATATCAAGACATTAACCTTTGAACTTGTTTTTCTGAGGACGTCATGGAGTTCCAAATTAATTTGGTTCGTCGAATTGTTTTCCAGAAACAGATCCCCCCACGACAAGCGGACGGATCGCCGTTCCCACTCGGGAGCATACGAAGCCAATGTGTCGTTCCATTGGAATACGGTGCTTCCTAGGTTCCAAACGAGGGCCGAAACAAACGGGGCTTGTGGAGACTCCCGCAAATACAAGCACTCGGAGCGTTTTACTTCGAGGTAGACATCCGCAGAATCTTGATCAAACGGTACAATCACTGCTCGTGGATGCAACAAGCTCGATTCGTAATCGTATGGTCGGTCAGTGTTGGCTGACAAGGTTTGCGTGGAGGTAACGCATCCGGATGAAGCCATCAAGATGGAAAAGCCAAACGCTATGGCGAGCAGATTGGATAGGCCTTTCCGGCTCATGCTTCCGTTTGTGATTCGTCCGAGGATGAGATCTCCGCTGCAGTTCCCCACGTGTCGGAATGATCAAGTAGCTCTTCCGGCATGGTCGTTTTTACAGGGACCCCCAATTCGCGCATCATTTCGGCTTGTCGAATAGCGCTGCCTTTTCCCGTTTTCAGTCGTTTCAAGGCTTCGTCATAACTAGCGTTTGCCTGACCGAGTTTCTTACCGACATCCAGCAGGGAGCCCACAAAACGATTCAACTGATCGTATAGCTTGCCTCCACGTTCTGCGATGCGTTGGATGTTGGCTTTTTGCTCTTCTTGTTGCCACACGTAGCTGATGGTACGAAGCGTTGCAATCAGGGTGCTCGTAGAAACGACTAAAACGTTTTTACGGAGACCTTCTTCTTGAAGTTCAGGAAGGGCTTTACCGAGAGCCATCCATGCGGCTTCTACAGGGACAAACATCAGTGCATAGTCCGTGCTCTTTCCGTAAAGTTGGGCATAGTTTTTCGCTCCCAATTCTCGGATGTGCTTTTGAATACTTTGGACATGTAGTTTTGTTTGAACCTTCTGTTCTTCATCACTCTCCGCGTGCGTTAATCGCTCGTATGCCGTAAGGCTAACTTTACTGTCGATCACCAATACTTTGTCGTCAGGCAGATGAATTAAAAAATCAGGCCGTAGCGATCTTCCTTCTTCGTTTTTAACCGTTGACTGTTTCGAGAAGTGAGTTCCTTCAGTCAGTCCCACTTGTTCCAAAATGCGTTCCAATTGATATTCTCCCCAGTCTCCTTGCACTTTACTGTCTCCTTTAAGAGCTGACGTCAAATTTTGAGCGTCGGTTTGCAATGACTGGTTCAACTTGAAGAGCTTCTCCAGCTCCTTGTCCAATTGTCCCAGTTGCTCGCGCTCACTGCCATAAAATTCCTTCATCTGCTTTTGCAGTTCAGAAAATCGCTCCTTCATGGGGTTCAGGACATCCTCAAGTGTTTTTT
>JAPKAW010000126.1 GCA_028825055.1 Flavobacteriales bacterium
GGGAACATGACCCGGCCTTTAAAAAAGTCCCAAAGCCTTCCGTCCTTGTCTTTTGACAGTCCCAAGGCCAGCAAACGCTCTTTGGAATATCCTGCACTCTGCGCTGCCACGCTCATGGATTCCCATTGATCAGGGCAATACCCAACATTAAATTTCTTAAGAATGTCGGGGCGAAAGCCACGGTTTTCGAAATAGGTCAGTGCGATGGCTTGGCCTTCTTTCGACTCGTGTAGCTCCTTGGTGAACCATTGCTGTGCCCAAGCATTCAGGGCGATGAGACTTTCCCGTTCCGTTGACGCCGCTCTCTGTTCTGGAGAAATTTCTTCTTCCTCAATTTCAATGCCATATCGCTGTGCCAACTGCTTAATCGCCTCTGGAAATGAATATTTCTCCAGCTCCATCAGAAAATTCACCACACTGCCGCCCTTCCCACTTGAAAAGCACTTGAAGATGCCCTTTTCCGGCAAGACATAGAATGATGGAGTCTTCTCGTTCGTAAATGGACTGAGGCCTCGGAACGAACTTCCCGACTTTTTCAACTCAACATAATCCCCCACGACGTCTTCAATGACGGCGGTTTGAATGACCTGGTCTACGAGGTGCGGGGGAATCATGGTTTTACGACAAGTGAACTTCAAATGTAAGGATAGCAACGCTAGCAAGAAAATCTAGCGTGCAACAAGACAGGTCGGGGGCCACCCTGCTGTTAGAACGCGATTTCCATCGCCTCAATTACCCCGATAAGCCTCTGCTCCACGAGCTTAATTCGAACGACATTTCGCGGCACAACCGCCCAAAATTTCTCACCCAATGCATCCGCTCTTCTCCGGTATTCTATGCGCCAGCATGTTAATGGTTGTTGAAGAAATCTCGCCCCGCCGTATTGGGACTTACCTTTACTCCACCTACTTATGCCACGCGCTCGAAAACATCCCATTCCATGGTTCGTTCTGGCCATGATCATGGCCTTTATCGCCATGAGTACGGTTCAAATAATTTGGCTGCGTTCTTCCATTCAGATGAAGAAGCAGATTTTCACGGACACCGTTTTTCACAGCTTGAGTCAAGTGGGTGAAATCGCAACCCGACCAACGACCAGCATTTTGCAGCTCGAACTAGAAGCGCTTTCTCAAGAACACGCTCAATCCAATTCATCCTTGGTTCAACAGCGTAACTCATCAATCGGTGGCGGGTTGGATGACGCTGACGTGCGGATGTTGCGCCGCTTCGACGCATTCCATTTAGACAGTCTAATCGGGAAGAGCCTTCGGCAACACGGCATTGAAATCCCTTGGGTCATGGGGGTTTTTGATCGGTATGGACAACCCGTTCGTTTGTCAGAAGTCGATGAAAAATACCGCCCACACCTGGAGATCACCCCCTTCCAAACGGCAGCTGAAACACTGAGCATTAGGCTTCATTTCCCTTCATTGCCTCGTCACTTATTGTACAGCCTTTTGGGCCAGTTTGCTTTGACAGGCTTGATGCTTTCCATCATCGCTTGGGGGTTTTTCTCGGCTGTTATTGGTGCGGCACGTGGTAAACGAATCGATCGCATCCGGCGAGATCTAATGAACAACCTGACCCACGAACTGAAAACCCCCATCAGTACCATTGGACTCGCATCGGAGGCTTTGGGCGATCCCGACATGCTCAAGGATGCAGACGGGACAAAGCACTACATCGCTCTCATTAAAGAGGAAAACAAACGCTTGGCTGTTTTGGTTGAAAATGTGTTGCAGGCAAGCCTCGCGGATTCTGGGAAAATGCAACTCTTTTTGCAATCACTCAACGCACATGACTTGATCACTGAAGTCCTGCGCAATTTGGCCATTCAAATCCGAAAACGAGGAGGGAAAGTTGAATTGCTCCTGGACGCATCCAACCCCATCATAGAAGCAGACCGCATCCATTTTACCAATGTCATTTTTAACCTTGTTGACAATGCATTGAAATACTCATTGAGCGACCCTCTGCTCACTATTTCTTCAGTTCAAGCAACAGATGGCTTGGAATTGCGTTTTCAAGACAATGGAATTGGAATTGGGAAAGAACATTTAGGCAAGGTATTTGATAGACTGTATCGTGTACCTACAGGAAACGTTCATGATGTCAAAGGATTTGGTCTGGGTCTCAGTTACGTCAAAACCGTGGTGGATCGCCATAACGGTAGCATTCGTGTGGAAAGCGAGCTCGATCAAGGCAGCACATTTGTTCTTCTATTGCCTCAGTAATTCCGAGGTAAGATTTCCAATGCATGCAACCAAATTAGAGGCAATGGTGTATAGTTACTACGAGTCTATTCAATCAGAAATTGCGCCGTCTTACAACCTGAAATTCATCTATACCCATGAGCGATAAACCCAACCCTAGCATCCTGCTTTGTGAGGACGACCCTAATCTCGGCCGGTTACTTCATGATTATTTGAAGGCCAAAGGCTTTGATACAACTTGGGCAAAAGATGGTGTAGAAGGATTGAAGGAATTTCATCGATCGGCGTTTGACTTTGTGATTCTCGATGTCATGATGCCCCGGAAAGATGGGTTTCAGGTCGCCGAAGAAATTCGGAGAGAAAGCCATCACTTGCCCATCCTGTTTTTAACAGCACGCTCAACAAAAGAAGATACGTTAGAAGGTTTCAAGGTGGGCGCGGATGACTACATGACCAAGCCTTTCAGCATGGAGGAATTACTGCTTCGCATCCATGCGATTTTACGCCGGTCTGCTGCTCTTCCCGAAAATAACGAGACTGTAGAGGCGTCGAGAATAGGTTCATTTGAATTCGATTACAACACGCAAAAACTGATAAGACAAGGTGCTGAACAACGTCTGACGACAAAGGAAAATGAGCTGCTCTTTCTCCTTGCCAAGCATAAAAATAGATTGCTCGAACGCACCTTTGCTTTGAAGAGCATTTGGGGAGATCCAAACTATTTCAATGGACGCTCTATGGATGTTTACATCGCTAAGTTGCGTAGGCATTTGAAACCGGATGATTCCATCCAAATCATCAATGTCCACGGCAAAGGGTTCAAAATGATTTGCCCCGAGTAGTCCCCTGATTTAATTGGCACTGTATTGGAATGTTTTGAAGGGTAACCGCTTCAAACATTTCCGCCATGAATGAGTCAAAAATACCGCGATTGTTTCCTCTTGGGTTGATCGCCGCACTATCCATCACGTTAGCGGCATTTGAATGGACTGCTTTGGAATGGGGTCAACCGGCAGGATGGAGCTTTTAGGCTACTAGCTTGTTGGAAATGGAGATTGTCCCCATTTTGGTAATAACCAAGCCCGTTCCTCCACCAAGGCCCTTCATCAATCCTCGCGTGGTCACTCAGCTCATGGAACCCGCAATTCCAATGCCGGAGCTGAACCCAAGCATCGTCCTTGGTGAGTTAAATGACTTCAGCTTCTATGGTGATGGCGACGGAGTTGAGGAGATTGAGACCGTTCTGTTCGCAGAATATATGCCCAGATTTGCCTCATACACCAATATCCTAAATCAAGACCTGGAGCGTTTTTGCACGGAGTCAGAAATGATCCGGTTGATTCAATCGTGTGCGGTTTTTCCCAGGCGCTTGGTCGATGCCGGCTTTGGTGGTGTGGTGTTCATCCAATTCAATGTGAATGAATTCGGTGACGTTTCTAGTCCCGCTATCTTGAAAAGTGTACATCCCGATTTGGACCAATCAGCGCTCCAAGCACTGAAATGTCTGCCTGAAATGATCGCCGGAATCCAGCAGGGAAAACCCGTTCGAGTCACCTACACGATTCCAGTGCGATTTACCATTCGTTGATTACTCAAATGCACTTACAAAGCCCGTTGTGTTTACGACTCGGACCCCCTATCTTTGCGAGCCTTTTAAAGCACTGCATTCGTGGCCAATACACTCAAAATACTCGCCGGTTCAACTTCCAAAGTTTTTGGAGAATTGGTCGCGCAATCATTGGGGACGGAATTGGTTCCTGTGAAGACCACGCGATTCAGTGATGGCGAGTTCACCGTAAGCATCGAGGAAACCATCCGTGGACAGGAGGTTGCGATCGTACAATCAACGTATCCACCTACGGACAACTTGATGGAGCTCTTGCTCCTAATTGATGCAGCAAAACGCGCGAGTGCCAAGCGAATCATTGCGGTCATGCCATATTTCGGTTTTGCACGTCAAGACCGAAAGGACAAACCTAGGGTAGCCATCGGAGCCAAATTGGTTGCAAATTTACTCACTGCTGCGGGCATCGATCGCCTCATCACGATGGATCTCCATGCGGATCAAATCCAAGGGTTTTTCGAAATTCCTGTAGATCACTTGTACGCTAGTACGCTTTTCATTCCTTACCTCCGAGCTTTGGATCAGGACAACCTGTGCATTGCAACGCCGGATACGGGTGGAACCAAACGAGCCAATTCTTACGCGAAACTGCTTGGTGTCGACATGGCCATTTGCTACAAGCAACGGAAGGTGGCGAATGAAGTTGATAAGATGACTGTCATTGGAGACGTCGCAGGAAAAGATGTTGTCATCGTTGACGACATGTGCGATACCGCTGGGACTCTGACCAAGGCAGCGGCTCTCATGATCGAGCATGGCGCTCGCTCTGTGCGTGCAATGTGTACGCATGCCGTTTTGAGTGGCCCAGCCTATGAGCGCATCGAAGAAAGCGTACTTACCGAATTGGTTGTATCCGATAGTATACCTCTGAATACCACAAAACAGACAAACAAAATCAAAGTCATATCGGCTGAAGATATGTTTGCTAAAACGTTAACCTGTCTGATGGAAAATCGTTCCATCAGCTCTTCTTTACTTATTCATTAATTATGAAAATTGCATCATTGAGCGGCTCTCCAAGAGAGAGCGTAGGAAAAAAAGATGCGAGTCACCTGCGTCAAAACTACCGGGTACCCGGAGTCATGTACGGCAGTGGTTCGCAAGAGCATTTTTCCATTCCAGAATTGGAAATCACCAAGTTGGTTGTCAATCCTGACGTCTTCCAAATCAAATTCGAATTCAACGGAAAAACACACGATTGTGTGATTCAAGAAATTCAGTTCCATCCGGTTACTGAGCGCGTGATCCACTTGGATTTACTCCAGGTCGTTGAAGGCAAGCCGATGCGCGTTGAATTGCCATTGCGCACGACAGGTGTTTCTCCTGGGGTGATGAACGGTGGTCGTATTCAAATGTTGTTCCGCCGCATTCCAGTGCGCGGTCTTGCGGCTGATTTACCTGAAGAGATTCTCGTGAACATTGATAACTTGGATATCGGAGACAACGCGCGAGTTGGTGACGTTGATGTTCCTAATTGCGAAGTTCTTTTGAACGACTCTGCCTTGCTAGTTGCTGTTAAACGAACTCGTGCTGCGATGTCTGCGGATGCAGATGTTGAAGAAGGCGGTCAGGAAGCTCCTGCTAGCGAAGGTTCTGCTGCATAAATACCGTTCATTGGCAATGCTATTGCCTCTGAAGACAAGAACATGAAGTACCTCATCGTCGGCCTCGGTAACCCCGGTAAAGAATATGAGGACACCCGACACAACATCGGGTTCAATGTTCTGGATGCCATCGCCCAGAAACGGGAAACTTC
>JAPKAW010000127.1 GCA_028825055.1 Flavobacteriales bacterium
TGATAAGACCGGAATGGTCCAACATCAGCTCATCAATTTCTATGCGTTAGGACGGAGCGTTGATGAGGCTCTTCGGATGGCATCTGCTTTGCATCACTTACAAACACATGGGGAAGGCTGTCCAGCCAACTGGACTCCGGCAAGCTGATTTCTTTTAAACGGACTTATCCGTTTTGTAAAGCACGCAATTCGCTCCAGCTCTTCGGAACCGGAGTTGCTTCTATCGAATGAGGCACATCTTGGTTGCTCAGAAATTTGATGACCAGTTCATTGAAAATCTCTGGTGCCTCAATGCTGCAGACGTGACCACAATTTTCGATGACTGTAAGCCGCATGTTTTTTTGAAGCTTGGCAAACCGCTGTGCCGCTTTGATGAAAACATGATCCTGGCTGCCCATAACGACCAGTCCTTTCTTCTTTACAGGTCTGTTCAGGTATTCACTGACAAGCTTGAAAAACGGTTTGTACAACTCCAGCCATTTCAAATATTCTCCGGCAGTTAATCTCAAACTTTGACGTCTGAAAATGTGTCGACTCAACCGGTGGTTACGCCGAGGTAAAACGATGAAGCTAAACAGCCAGTAAATAGCTCGATAGGGTAAAACATATGCCAGCAACTTCCCACTGTGCACAAACCAATGCATTAAAGCACTGCCGTCAAAAATAGCACCGGCCATCACCATGCGATCCACAAGTTCAGGCCGTTCGATATCGATTTTCTGCAAAATCACACTGCCAATACTCAAGGAAATAAAATGGGCTTTTTGAATGCCCAAGAAATCGATAACGGCCAGGATATCGGTGGCAACAATATCAAAGTCATAAGCTTGAAACTCAGGCATGATGCCTTTGCTTTCTCCGTGATCTCGCAAATCCATTAAAAGCAATCGGTAATGCGGAGCCAAAGCTTCGACCTGAAACTTCCACGTACTAATGCTTCCTCCCGCTCCATGGACAAATACCAACCAAGGCGCATCTTGCTTTTGGTCGACAACCTCATAATGCAACAAAGTTTGCTCTGACTCTTTTGACGTTTGAGCTTTCATGGTACAAATTTCGATGATTTAGATGGAATAGCCACGCGCATGAAGCAAACTGATCAATTCTTGTCCTGTTGAATGGATCCGCAACTCTTCGGTCACGACTGACAATCAAAAGACCATCAAATATTCCTGTGCGGAGCGGGTTTATTTTTAACTTCGCTGTGCTTTGTAACGATCGCTTTCTTCTTCTGAATGCGCCACAACGAAATCGTCCACGAACTCAATCAACCAATGGATCACTCAAACCATTCTCATGGAACCTCCGGTGACGGAGGGGCCAAATGCCCTTTTACGGGCCACTCTTCTGAACAAGGTTCGAAGGGAGGTACACAAAACCAAGATTGGTGGCCTAACCTGTTGAACTTGAACATTCTTCGACAACACGGAGTCGCGTCGAATCCAATGGGATCCGACTTCAATTACGCCAAGGCGTTTGCCTCTCTGGATTTGGATGCCCTGAAAAAGGATCTCCACGCGGTCATGACCGATTCCAAGGAATGGTGGCCCGCAGACTATGGCCATTATGGTCCTTTCTTCATCCGTATGGCGTGGCATAGTGCCGGAACCTATCGAATTACCGATGGTCGCGGAGGCGGCGCTACAGGAACACAACGGTTTGCGCCGTTGAACAGCTGGCCAGACAATACGAATTTGGATAAGGCTCGCATGCTGTTGTGGCCCATTAAGCAGAAGTACGGCAAGAAACTTTCTTGGGCTGATTTGATGATTCTCACCGGCAACTGTGCACTTGAATCGATGGGCTTCAAAACCTTTGGATTCGCGGGTGGACGTGAAGACGTTTGGCAGCCCGAAGAGGACATCTATTGGGGACCTGAAGGCGAATGGCTCGCTTCTAAGCGCTATTCCGGAGATCGCGAATTGGACAATCCTTTGGCTGCTGTTCAAATGGGATTGATCTATGTCAATCCACAAGGACCTGATGGCAAT
Organism: Flavobacteriales bacterium; assembly: GCA_028825055.1. Classification (GTDB taxonomy): domain Bacteria; phylum Bacteroidota; class Bacteroidia; order Flavobacteriales_D; family Sanyastnellaceae; genus UA16. Next base: position 1,992 of record JAPKAW010000127.1, read on the forward strand.
CCCGATCCTTTGGCTTCAGCACGTGACATTCGAGAGACTTTCGCGCGCATGGCCATGGACGATGAAGAAACGGTCGCCCTGATTGCTGGTGGGCATACGTTTGGAAAAACCCACGGAGCCGCAGACGCAGACAAGCATGTTGGAACAGAGCCCGCAGGTGCGAGCATCGAACAACAAGGCATGGGATGGAACAACTCGTTCGGCACAGGTCGAGGGGCACATGCCATCACCAGTGGCTTAGAAGGCGCTTGGACATCCACCCCTGTAGAGTGGAGCAACAGCTACTTCGAGAATCTATTCAAGTTTGATTGGGAATTGACCAAGAGCCCTGCTGGCGCTTTTCAATGGAAGCCCAAGAATGGCGGCGGAGCGGGAACGGTTCCAGACGCACATGACCCATCCCTGAGTCACGCACCCACCATGCTGACCTCCGACCTTGCTTTGCGTGAAGATCCTGCTTACGGGGCAATCTCAAAACGATTCTACGAGAACCCAGACCAGTTTAGTGACGCGTTTGCTCGTGCATGGTTCAAACTCACACACCGTGACATGGGGCCAGTCGCTTTGTATGTCGGCAAGGATGTCCCCTCAGAAATCATGATCTGGCAAGATCCCATTCCAGCCGCCACTGCGCCAATCGTCAACGCGACTCAAATCGCTGATTTGAAAGGACGCATTGGAGCATCCGGCTTGTCCGTGGCACAACTCGTCAGAACGGCTTGGGCCTCCGCATCTACCTTCCGAGGATCTGACAAACGTGGAGGAGCCAATGGCGGTCGACTTCGTTTGGCCCCCCAAAAGTATTGGGCGGTGAACAATCCTTCAGAATTGGGCCATGTATTGGGAGCTTACGAAAGCATTCAATCGGCATTCAACTCGGAGAACGCGCAAGGAGCTCAGGTTTCCATGGCTGACTTGATGGTTCTTGGAGGGTGCTTCGGTGTTGAGCAGGCTGCTCGCAATGCCGGACATTCAATCTCCGTTCCCTTCACTCCAGGAAGGACAGATGCTACACAAGAGCAAACAGATGTTGCTTCCTTTGCTGTACTCGAACCCTTTGCAGACGGCTTTAGAAATTATCTCCAAGGGGTTAGCTCCATTGCCGCAGAAGAATGGTTGATCGACAAAGCACAACTCATGACCCTCACTGCACCGGAACTCACTGTTTTGGTTGGAGGAATGCGCAGTCTCAACGCTAATTTTGATGGTTCTGAAACGGGCATCTTAAGCAATCGCAAGGAAAGCTTAACAACAGATTTCTTCACGAACTTACTTGACTTCAGTACGGTTTGGAAGGCCCAACCAGGCTCAAGCAACCTGTACAATGGAAGCGGCCGGACTTCAGGAGACGCCAAGTGGACTGCCTCACGAGTGGACTTGGTCTTTGGATCAAATTCCGAATTGCGGGCGCTCGCAGAGGTGTATGCTTGCGGTGATTCCGAAGAGCAATTCATGCATGACTTCGTGGCTGCTTGGGACAAGGTCATGAATCTCGATCGATTCGATCTGAAAGCATAATCCCAAGACCGAGTGAATCTCACTCAAAAGAAAAGGCGGTCATTTAGAGACCGCCTTTTTTTATGTCCAAGAATTGGGAGGGCCCGTTCAGGTCGCCGTTGTATCGCCTCGTTTCACGGACGTCAAAGGCACGTCTTTTTTCGCATAAGAAAGCCGATCCAACTGCTGGGTGCTGTGATACGCATCCAAAGAACTCATGGCGACACCCTCTAAGTTTTCCAAATCAAGGAACCCATCTTCCTCCCAGGCCTTCTCAGGAAATTCGACCCAGCGGATTTGACCTACAATGAAACGGCAATCATTTTGGGGAATCTTCCATTCATCGACGCGTTCCAATCCAATGCGCACTTGGGACTCTTCAACAGCGGGTGCCTCAAAGCCACATCGAAACACAGGATGCAAGCCAACGGCATCAAACTCGCTTTCCTCCGCATCGTAGCGTGCACTGGTTTGGTGTGCTTTTTCATACCAAGAAGAGCCCACATGATTGATCGTGAAGACTCCCGTTTCTCGGATATTCCAATAGGTGTGGCTTCCGTGTTCAGGCTCTACTGGCGGCCTCAGCACAACGCCAAGAAGCGCTGGATCTGACCCCAAGTGCACCACAGAACTGAACATGGCCAAATTGTGGTGGCCCTTACCATCCGTTGTTCCTATGACATTCGCACTTTTAAATCCACTCAAACTATTGATCAAACGACCCCGCTTCCTTTGAGGCAACAATTCAATGTCCAAGTCATTCAACGTTTTCATCATTTATCGAGTTCTGCTCATTCCCCCATCCATTTGAAGGACTTGGCCTGTCATGTGTTGTGACTGAGCACTCAATAACCAATGAGCCAACCCTGCGACTTCCGTTGCTGAGGCGATGCGTTTCATCGGGCTTCGTTCCTCTGCAGCCGCACGCTTTGCCTCATTTCCGAGTAAGTTTGAAGCCAGGGGAGTATCCGTCAACGAAGGCGCGATAGCATTAACACGAATCTTGGGCATCCACTCAGCCGCTAACGACCGCGTCAACCCTTCAACAGCTCCCTTGGCTCCGGCAATACTCGCATGAAACGGCATGCCCGTACCCACAGCGACAGTGCTGAACAGCACCACAGAAGCGTTTGGCGATTGAGCCAACAACTTGTGATTCGCTTGCAGCGTCTGCACAGCGCCAAGAAAATTGACTTCCCAATCCTCCACGAGATGCTCACGCTTCAAACCGCGCAATGGTTTCAAGCGCAATGTTCCTGGGCAGTATGCAAGACCAGCTAACTCCGTGGCAAACGAAGACAAGTCACAAGGGTGCTCCACTGCATCGAACACTAGGCTTTGATAGGCCTCGGAATGGTCATCTACAGGACGCTGCACGCCCGTTCTAGAAACTCCTATGACGCGGTGGCCCGATGCCAGCAATTGCTCACGCAGAGACGCTCCAATTCCTTTTGAATCTCCTACAATCGCGTAGGTCAGTAATTGCTTCATGCGTCCTTTGATAACAATTTCATCAATTCCGCTTCAACATCCGCGGCTTGAGCCACCAATGCATCTGACTTTGATCGATCGACCGCACTCATTCGATGCGCTTCAGCCAAAAGTTCCGCATGTTTTTGCTGCAACTTCTTGACCGGGTTTTTTTTGAATATTTCCCACATACCTGAGGAACACCTAAGAATCTAAAGTGTTCGGACGTTAGCCTAAATCATCCAATTTAGACGTCAACACCTCCAGTTTAGACAACGCATCCGATTCTTTCTTACGCTCCAACAGCACCACAGCATCAGGGGCATTGCTCACAAAGCGTTCATTGGAAAGCTTCCCCTGAACAGCCTTTAAGAAACCTGTAATGTGTAGAATTTCCTTCTGGATTTTTTCCTTTTCTGCATCCACATCAACGGCAGCGCCAAACGGAATGAAAAACGAAGATCGCCCAACAAGAAAACCGAAGCTATTCGGAACTTTTTCAACAGTCTGCTCTATGACCGACAGGTTGCACAATTTAATCAACGCGGATTCCAATGTTGCTGGGTAGCCCTCCCCTGA
>JAPKAW010000128.1 GCA_028825055.1 Flavobacteriales bacterium
CCACCGATGCTCATCGGTTGGTCCGTTATGCGAGAACGGATGTTCAAGCGAGCGCAGGAGCTCAGTTCATTGTGCCGAAAAAGCCATTGAATTTATTGAAGAATGCCGCTTCCAATGCGGATCGAGTTTCGATGAGCTATACCGAGTCCAATGCGTGTTTCCGCTTTGATGAGGTCACCATTATTTGTCGTTTGATTGAAGGGAAGTACCCGAACTATGAGGCGGTCATACCAAAGGAGAATCCGAATCGTATGGTGATCAATCGTATGGATTTCCTGCAGGCAATTCGCCGGGTATCGATTTTTGCGAATAAGACCACTCATCAGGTTCGGTTGAAATTGGCAGGAAGTGAATTGCATGTTAGCGCTGAAGATTTGGACTTTGCCAACGAGGCGAATGAACGATTGAATTGTAGCTATACCGGAGAGGATATGGAGATTGGTTTCAATAGCCGCTTCTTGATGGACATGTTGAATAACCTCTCGAGTGCCGAAGTGTCATTGGAACTTTCTGCACCGAACCGAGCCGGAATCATTCGTCCCTCAGAGCCAGAGGAAGCTGGAGAAGACGTTCTTATGTTGGTGATGCCCGTGATGCTCAATGCCTAATTGCTTCGATTGAGTCCATCAAAAAAGGCAGACCTCAGGGTCTGCCTTTTTTGATTCCTATTGCTTCATCTTGGAACATCAAGAATCGGACTTCTTGGGTTTCTTGGGCGATGTAGGAATCAGGGTGTAGTCAATATCGGTCCATCCAGAATCAGAGGCTTGCGCTGCTAAGGCTGAGCGCTGCGCAATGACGTCTGGGTGATTGGGATGGGCTTCTGCCCACCATGCAGGGAGTAGTTCTTCACGCGTGTCTTCTGCGAACAGAGTCGCATCCGAAACAGGTCCTTTTTTACGCGCGAGCAGCGCGAGCAGGACACCGCTCACAGCTCCTGCTAGATGGCCTTCCCAGGAGATGTGCGAGTCGAGTGGTAGCATCCACCAGACCATGCCACCATACAGAAACGCCACAACGAGTGACACGCGAAGAAGCAGTTGTGAACTTCGGATGATTCCAGAGAGAAAGAGGAATGCCGCGAGCGCATAAATCAAACCGCTAGCTCCAATGTGGTTGCCGCCGTCAGCGAATATCCACAATCCTATTCCCGATGAAAGAAACAACACGATCCAAGTTTGCAAGGCGATGGAGCGGTAGAAATAAAAGAGAAGTCCATTTAGTGTGAAGAAAGTAGCGGAGTTGTTCCACAAATGGTCCAAATCACCATGCAGAAAAGGGAACGTCAATACACCCGTCCAATCAGACCACACCTTCGGGTGATTCCCCCACTTTTTCCAATTCAAGTCAAACAACTCATTGAACCAAAAAACGCCCCAGATCAAGACGAGGAACAGGAACGTTGTCCACAAAGCATAAAACAAACGGTTTCTATCTAGAATGGCTGGGTTCCAACGAGTTTGAAGAGGTTGGGATAGATTCCGCATGGCGTAAAGGTAACATCGTTGAGTCGATTTGCTTTTTGGAGGCTTCAACAGCCCAACTTGGATAAGTGGTTTTGTAGGTCCTCTATGGACAGCTTCGGTCGCATAGATTTGGAATCTTGACGGTCGATTGTGCTCGTCTTCTTCTTGATTCGAAATTATGAGTGTATCTGAAATTCACGCGTTATTGGCTTTGTTGGATGATCCAGACGATACAGTTTACGTCCATGTTCGGGACCAACTGATTTCAAAAGGAAACGAGGTGCTGCCGTATGTGGATGCCGAGGTTTCGAAGGCGCCAGATTGCGATGTGTTTATGGGGCGGTTGGAACAGTTGCGAGGAGATTTACAGCGGACAGACACCAAATCCGCAGTTATGGATTGGAAGAACAGCGAGACTCCTTCGCTATGGGAAGGCGTTCTATTGGTGCAAAGAGCAGCATACCCTGAGATGGACATAGAGGCTGCTCGCCAAGATTTTGATCAGCTCAGGCGGGATGTTTGGCTTGAGTTAAACGATGAGCTAACCGCTTTGGAACAGGTGCGCATTCTCAATCACATGCTCTATAGCATGCGGGAAATAGAAAGCGTTCGGCGTATGCCTCATGTCGCATTTGACGCCCTACCTTCTTATGTTTTAAAAGAGAAAAAGGGCAATTCTCTTGGGCTTGGCATTCTTTATCTATGTCTTGCCGAAGCGCTCAATTTGCCTCTTCGGGGTGTGAACCTGCCAAATCACTTCATCTTGGCGTATTGTGATGAGTCCCATGTTCAAGAGCGACCGGCTTCATCGATGCAAGCGGGGATCTTGTTTTATGTCAATCCATTTAGCGCAGGTGCAGCCATTGGACCTTCAGATGTGGCAGATTTTTTAAGTCATCTCGATCAAGACGAAACAGCGCGACAATGGCGTCCATGCAGTGCAACAGAAATCATACATCGACTCGTGCAGCATGTTGCTTTCTCCTTGCGAGAAGCGGGTGAATTGGATCGAGAAAAAGAGCTGGTTCATTCCTTTGAAACCTTGTTGTCCTCACTGGAGGATGCGGAGGAGCGTTCGAATGATCACCCGCCCATCCGTTAATACATTGGCTGTCCGGAGATAGGCCAATTGTAAATTGACCTTTTGAGGCAATATGACTTCTCGATAATAGGTGTCGGGATCATCAGCAGCTTCTAACCTCGCGCCTTCGTCAAATGCATCAATACTCGCTGGATCAGTTAATCCAGGCCGCACATTCAAAACACCTCTTTGTTTTGGAGTATAGAGGGCTACGTATTTCGCAACCTCAGGACGCGGTCCGACAAGGCTCATGTCGCCTTTGACCACATTCCACAATTGAGGCAACTCATCAAGTTTTGTCTTTCTAAGCCATTGTCCTGTGCGGGTGATGCGCGGATCAGAATTTCCCACGGTAATTTCAGGTCCTGGCATATTCGCACGCATGGATCGAAATTTGAGCAAAAAAAATGGCCGGCCATTTTTCCCAATGCGTTCCTGCCGATAAATAGCTCCCCCGGGACTTTCACGTGCTACAAGGAATGCCAAAGCAAGAAAGACCGGAGTGAGGATAGTACATCCTATCAATGCTATTCCAAAATCAAGCAGGCGCTTCATAAAAGTTCTGCCATCAGTTCATCCACGTGGAATCGCAGTCTCTCAACGATCCAGTCCACATCCTCATCCTCGAGATGAAGGTGAATTGGGAGGCTCAGCTGTTCATGGAAACAAGCTGCACTTTCCGGGTAATCGCTCATTTGCTCTCCACGATTCCGGTGCAATGAGAGCAGAGGGAGTGGTATGAAATGAACATTGGTTGCAATACCATCTTCTTTGAGCCGTAACATCAGTGTATCTCGATGTCCCGAATTAAACCCTCGAATTCGAATCGAAAAAAGGTGGTATGCAGATTCCCTCGTGTCATCTTCCAAGACAGGCAGTGTGCACCAAGAAGCGGATGCAAGCAAGCGGTTGTACTGAGTAGCTATTTCCTTTCTTCGATTTAAATGATCTGGATAGGTCCGCAACTGGCTTCTACCAATTGCTGCTTGGATATCCGTCATGTTACACTTGTAGCCCGCTTCGGTAACGTCGTATTGCCACGTTCCCGATTGTGTTTTTTCCAAGGCACTTTTACTTTGGCCGTGCAAAGCCATCGAGCGCAGCCAGGCGGTTGTTTGTTCCAAATCCAATGCAGGAGGCAATGACAATGAAAGGGCACCGCCCTCCGCTGTCGTGAGGTTTTTGACCGCGTGAAAACTGAAGCCGGTGATGTCTGCTTGAGTGCCTACAGGCATCCCTTCCACAGATGCTCCAAAGGAGTGGGCCGCATCTGAAATAAACAAGGGCCTACCAAACGCTTCTTGAACAGCTGTCTTTGGTTTAAAGCCATTGCGAATAGGCGTTGAATTCAACCAAGCCCCAATCGCATTGTAATCAACGGGCCAGCCTCCGAGGTCAACCGGCATTACGGCTTTGGTTTGGGGGGTCCATGCAGCTTGAAGCTTTTCAAGTGTAACCACGCGCTCTATAGGGTCAATGTCAACCATGACAGGCCTTGCGCCACAATGCAGAACAATGTTGGCCGTTGCCGCGTAGGTCATTGCAGGGATTAGGACATCGTCGCCCGGGCCAATCCCGAACCATCTCAATGCCAATTCACATGCCGTTGTCCAACTCGAAAAACAGAGGACTCTGGGTGACTTGAGGTAGGTCTCCAGTTCGTTCTCAAAAGCCTTTAATTCAGGGCCTGAGGTAATCCATCCAGAGCGCAGAACCCTTTCTACCGCAGCAATGCACTCCTGATCAATCGAGGGGGGGGCGAAGCCAATTTGACGCTTGGAGGAATCGAACATGGGTGCAATTTACATTGACTAAATTGGGTTGCAGACTTTTTTTGAGTGCAGGGGGAATTGCTTTGTAACTGCTCTAAATCGATCAATTGAAAAATGATGCGCCTTTGAAGCCTTGTTGGTTGGAACAAAGGCATTGGATGCAGTCCGACGTCATTAATGGGTCGAGGCGGTCTGACCCAATCAGCTGTTCGCGTAAGGATTTCTTGAATATGTCATAATTTTGACGCGGATGCAAAAATTAAGAATAGTCAAACTGGGATTGTTGCTTCTGAAAATGGTTCATGCGGCTTTTGATGCTTTTGTGACGTTTGGTAAACAGGCAGTGCTCAAGACGGTTTCTATGATTTTCAAACTTAGGAGCACCATATCCAACTTGATAATTGCCTCAAAAGGAAGAAAGACATTTTATGGCTATTCTGGCGAAAGTAAAAAACAGTTGATGTCCTTCATTTTCGATGGCTATTTATGTGGAATTATTGAGACATCAGCTCCCTTGAACTTGGATTCTAAGGTGATTTCGGAAGAGGGTAGCTCCATTCAGAGTTTGTCAGGTTGGGTCATGTCTAAGTTTATTGTTGCAGATGAGTGGTGGATTGAATTGGTCAGCTGTTCACTGATGAAGTTTGTGGAGGATTCGAAGAGGTGTTTGGACTCGCTTAGATTTACGCTCTTATCTGAGCGATTGGGATCCCGTTTTGATGATACTGATGAATTGACCAATTCTTATGAAGAGGTCAAATCTCACAGTGAAATACCGCTCGATCTCTATACAAGTCCAGAGGTCGTTAGTCGATTACTGAAGAAAATTAAACGGCAACATTCCATAGCAATGGGCCATTGGCGAATCCGATTTAAGGAATTCACTGCGGAGACTTTAAATATTCCATCAAAACATCTTGACTATGTTCTTTAAATCATCCTTTGACTTGTCGCCAGAAGAATTCAAATCTAAGCTTGCAGAAGAGGGAGGAACCATTTTAGACTGCCGAACGCCCATGGAATGTGCAGACGGGACTTGGCCAGGTGCATTGCAAGCAGATTGGAATGGAGGGAAATTTGTCGATGTCGCCAAAAACCTGGACAAGAGTAAGCCTGTTTATTGCTACTGTCGCTCAGGAGCTCGAAGCGGAGCTGCTTCGAAATACCTCAAAGAGCAAGGGTTTGAGTCGTCTTTCAATTTGGGAGG
>JAPKAW010000129.1 GCA_028825055.1 Flavobacteriales bacterium
CATAACCAGCATTAACCATGAATCTCAGCAATCTGCAACACGCAGCTGGATCTAGGAAGCAGCGCAAGCGAGTTGGTCGCGGTGAAGGATCCGGTCACGGAGGAACTTCAACACGTGGACATAAAGGCGCAAAATCCCGTTCTGGCTACAAGAGTAAAATCGGTTTTGAAGGTGGTCAACAGCCTCTTCAACGTCGAGTACCTAAATTCGGCTTTACCAACCCTAACCGGGTTGAGTATAAAGGAATCAACTTGGACACCCTTCAGGAATTGATCGAACGCAAGTCTTTGAAAACTGTCAAATTGCAAGATTTGATGGACAATGGTCTCGCTGGAAAGCGTGACTTGATCAAAGTTTTGGGCCGCGGTGAACTGACATCAGGTGTTTCAATAGAAGCGCATAAATTCTCTGCTTCAGCGCGGACGGCCATTGAGGCTGCTGGCGGTCAAGTAGCGGAGGTTTAATTCAACTATCGCATGAAGAATTTCTTTACTCAAATCAGAAACATCTGGAACCACGAAGAGCTGCGCAAGAAATTGGGCATCACGTTGGGGTTAATTTTGATTTATCGGATTGGTTCGTTCATTGTGATTCCAGGTGTCAATAGTGACGTTTTGGCGGAGCAAATGGCATCTTCTGGAAGCGGTGGCTTGGGTGATTTGCTTTCCTTGTTCACAGGGGGAGCATTTAGTAGGGCTTCCATTTTTGCTTTGGGAATCATGCCTTACATCTCTGCATCGATTATAGTGCAGTTACTGGGCATCGCTGTTCCGGCTGTACAAAAGATGCAGGCTGAAGGTGAAAGTGGTCGTAAGAAAATCAACCAGTACACCCGTTTTCTGACTATAGCGATTACGCTTGTGCAGGCTCCGGGTTACTTAGCGACTTCAGTCGTAGCAGTTCCCGGTGCGGTCGCGAATCCATCCACATTTTGGTGGTTCAGCGCAATGGTTATTTTAGTGTCGTCAACCCTTGTCATCATGTGGCTTGGTGAGCGCATTACGGACAAGGGAGTGGGTAACGGTATCTCTTTGCTGATCATGATTGGCATTATAGCGACGTTCCCTCAAGCGATCATTCAGGAATTCATCCATCCGGATACAGGTTTATTCTTCTTCTTGGTTGAAATGGCCTTCTTGTTGGTTGTTATTGGTTGCAGTGTTGCTCTTGTGCAGGCCTTGCGAAAGGTTCCTGTTCAAATGGCAAAAATGCAGGCAGGAGGATCACACATGCCACAAGGAGAAGGAGCACGTAGCTTTATTCCTTTGAAGGTCAATTCGGCGGGTGTTATGCCAATCATTTTTGCACAAGCAATCATGTTTGTTCCTTTGTACTTAACGCAGAGTGAAACATTTCAGCAGAATGCGGCTATTCAAAGTTTGGCTGACTTCAACGGCTTTTGGTACAATGCGATCTTCTTTATTATGATCGTAGTATTTACATATTTCTATACTGCGATAACGGTCAATCCCAATCAAATGGCGGATGACTTGAAGCGACAGAATAGTTTTGTTCCAGGAATTAAGCCTGGAAAACCAACAGCTGAATTTCTGGAAAGAGTGTTGTCCAACATCACTTTACCAGGATCACTGTTTTTGGCTTTGATTGCAATCCTTCCAGCGATTGTATTCAGCCTTGGAGTAACGAATGCGCAAGGCTTTTCCATTTTCTTCGGCGGAACGTCGTTGTTGATTATGGTAGGAGTCATTTTGGATACCCTTCAACAAATTGAGAGCTATTTGCTTTCACGTCATTACGACGGTTTGATGAAGTCTGGAAAATTGCGTGGTCGTCCACAGTCACCTGTGGGCGGCATAACAGGATAACCTGAAATGAGTTTTGGCCGACGCGTGCTTATAAAAACGGACGAAGAGGTCGAGCTCCTTCGGGAGAGTTCTTTGCTTGTAGGGAAAACGTTAGCAGTTGTTGCTGAAAGGATTCGTCCTGGAGTGACAACATTGCAGCTAGATGCTGTGGCGGAGGAGTTTATCCGAGACCACGGCGCAGAACCAGGATTCAAGGGATATGGAGGCTTTCCAAATTCTTTGTGTACGTCAGTCAATGAGTCTGTCGTACATGGTATTCCAAACGATCTTCCTCTTGAGGAAGGGGACATTGTGTCCGTCGATTGTGGAGTACTAAAGAATGGTTTTTACGGAGACAGCGCGTACACCTTTGCGGTGGGCGGGATTGCTTCCGAGGTGCAAAAGCTGCTAGACGTCACCAAAGAATGCCTCCGTCTCGCCATTGAGCAAGCGGTGGTTGGAAAGCGAATCGGAGATATCGGATTTGCTTGTCAATCACATGCTGAGCATAATGGCTACGGAGTGGTTCGGGAGTTGGTTGGTCATGGTTTGGGACGGAATTTGCATGAAGCTCCGGAAGTTCCAAATTATGGGAGACGAGGGAATGGCCCTCGCTTAATGGACGGCATGGTGCTGGCCATTGAACCCATGATCAACTTGGGTCGAAAAGAAATCATCCATGAGGATGATGGATGGACGATCGTGACGGCAGACCGTAAGGTGAGTGCACACTTCGAACACGATGTCGTAGTGCGCAAGAACCAAGCGGACGTTCTCTCGAGTTTTAATGAGATAGAAGAAGTTTTAAAGAAGAATAGAAACGTTTAAGAGTTTAATCTGAATGGCCAAACAAGCGTCCATAACGCAAGATGGAACAATACTCGAAGCTTTGTCAAATGCAATGTTTCGGGTGGAGTTGGAAAACGGGCACATCATCACTGCCCACATTTCTGGAAAGATGCGGATGTATTACATCAAAATCTTACCTGGAGATCGAGTTCGCGTGGACATGTCACCCTATGATTTAACAAAAGGACGGATCTCTTTCCGCTACAAGAAATAACCGCACCATGAAAGTTCGTGCCTCCCTAAAAAAACGTACCACCGACTGCAAGATTGTTCGTCGTAAAGGCCGTTTGTATGTCATCAACAAGAAGAATCCTAAAATGAAGCAACGTCAGGGTTAACCTTGACGTAGCCTAACCCATCGCCCATGGCACGTATAGCAGGTATCGACATTCCTCGCAATAAGCGGGGAGTCATTTCACTCACGTACATCTACGGAATCGGACGAAGTCGTTCGTCTAAAATTCTCGCAGAATGCGGAGTGTCAGAAGACAAGAAAGTTGAAGAATGGACCGACGAAGAAATCGGAGCAGTTCGGAACTCCATCACCACCGGATTTAAGGTGGAAGGTGAATTACGTTCAGAAGTGCAGTCCCATATCAAGCGATTGATGGACATCGGTTCTAATCGAGGCATTCGCCATCGTAATGGTTTACCATTGCGCGGTCAACGCACGAAAAACAACTCCCGAACGCGGAAAGGCAAGCGGAAGACTGTTGCGAACAAGAAGAAGTAATAGCGACTTAATAACGAATTAACTGGTCTCATAATGGGACTGATCACCTAAATATTCAGACGATGGCGAAGAACGTCAAGAAAAAGAAGAAAGTGGTAGTGGAGGCCTCAGGCCAAGTCCACATCCATTCATCCTTCAACAACATCATCATTTCGCTGACCAATAATACTGGGCAAGTGATTTCTTGGTCTAGTGCCGGAAAGATGGGTTTCCGGGGCTCCAAGAAGAACACGCCTTACGCAGCTCAAGTAGCTGCGGAAGATTGCGGTCGCGAAGCGCACGATCTCGGATTGCGAAAAATCCGAGCATTTGTGAAAGGACCGGGTGCAGGTCGCGAAAGTGCGATGCGTGCCCTCCATAACATGGGGATTGAGATCATCGAAATTATCGATGTAACTCCATTTCCTCACAACGGTTGTCGCCCTCCAAAGCGTCGCCGCGTATAATTCATCATCGTCGAATCCTAGAACTGAACAACCGATATGGCACGTTATCGCGGACCCAAATCAAAAATCAGCCGCCGTTTTAAGGAGGCAATCTTCGGACCGGACAAAGCTCTCGAGCGCCGTCCTTATGGTCCTGGACAACACGGCAACTCTCGTCGTCGTAAAAAAGAATCAGAATACTCTGTGCAGCTTGCTGAAAAGCAAAAAGCCAAGTACACGTACGGCATTTTGGAGAAGCAATTCTCCAATATGTTCAAAGCGGCAAACGCTCGCCAGGGCATTACTGGCGAAATTTTGCTCCAATTCTGCGAAAGCCGATTGGACAATGTCGTTTACCGCCTTGGTATAGCCTCGACTCGTCGTGGAGCCCGTCAATTGGTAACACACCGTCACGTTATGGTGAACGGCCATGTTGTCAATATTCCTTCGTATCGATTACGTCCTGGTGACGTAGTGGCTGTGCGGGAAAAAAGTAAATCCATGTCCGTGATTTCGAGTGCACTGGGTGCAACAGCTAATCGTTTGGATTGGTTGGATTGGAATGTACAGACCATGTCCGGAACGTTTATAACCGTTCCAACGCGTGATCAAATTCCAGAGAACATCAAGGAGTCTCTCATTGTAGAATTGTATTCGAAGTAATCCAAATCCCTCATCAAATGGCTATTCTAGATTTTCAGAAACCAGACAAGGTGATCATGTTGGACTCTACAGAGTTCAACGGTCGCTTCGAATTTCGCCCGCTCGAGCCCGGATTTGGGATTACAGTAGGCAACGCATTGCGTCGAATTTTACTTTCTTCTTTGGAGGGCTATGCCATCACCACGATTAAGATCGATGGTGTTGAGCATGAATACTCAACAATCAAGGGAGTACGTGAGGACGTGACCGATATGATTTTGAACTTGAAGCAAGTTCGCTTCAAGCGTCAAATCGATGGGTCGGATGGAGAGACCGTCACCGTTAAAATTGCGGGTCAGAAATCATTCACGGCTGGAGACATTGGTAAGTATACCAGTGCGTTCCAAGTGATGAATCCAGATCATGTAATTTGTAACATGGACGAGTCCGTGAGTCTCACTATCGAAATTGTCATAGGCAAGGGACGTGGATACGTTCAAGCAGAGGACAATAAGAAGGAAGAGGTAGCTCTTGGAACGATCGCTATCGACTCCATCTTTACGCCAATTCGTAACGTACAGTATGATGTAGAGAATTTCCGTGTTGAACAACGCACCGATTATGAGAAGTTGATTCTCCAAATCGAATGTGATGGAAGTATCACACCGAAGGATGCTCTGCAGGAATCAGCGAAGATTTTAATTCAACACTTTATGTTGTTCAGTGATGAGCGCATTTCCTTGGAATTAGAGGAACGTGTTGAGGTAGAAGAATTTGATGAGTCTAGCTTGCATATGCGTCAATTGCTCAAAACTAAATTGAGTGATATGGATTTGAGCGTTCGAGCATTGAATTGCCTCAAGGCCGCTGACATTGAGACTCTTGGAGAGCTGGTCAGCTACAATAAAAACGACCTATTGAAATTCCGTAACTTCGGTAAGAAGTCCTTGACGGAATTGGAAGATTTGGTTGAGAACAAAAACCTCACATTCGGTATGGATGTGAGCAAGTACAAACTCGACAAAGAGTGAAGCCATGCGTCACAATAAGAA
>JAPKAW010000130.1 GCA_028825055.1 Flavobacteriales bacterium
CCAAGTTTGACGCGACCAATTTCAAGACGCAGTTTGCCTGCGAAGTGAAAGACTTTGACGTTTCGCAGTTTCTGCACCGCAAAGAATCTCGAAAAATGGACTTGTTTGCGCAGTATGCGATTGCATGCTCCGACGAGGCATTGGCCGATGCTGGACTTGATGGAGAAGAACCCAATGTCGATCACGATCGAGTTGGAGTCATTTGGGGTTCTGGGATTGGAGGTTTCCAAACGTTTATGAATGAGGCATTGAACTTCCATGAAAGTGGAGGTGTACCGCGTTTTAGCCCGTTTTTCATCCCCATGATGATTTCGGATATCGCGGCTGGTCACATCAGCATACGACACGGATTCCGTGGCCCGAACTTTTGTACAGTTTCTGCTTGTGCTAGTGGTACCAACGCCATGATCGACGCGTTCAATTACATCCGATTGGGCAAGGCAGAGGTCATGGTTACAGGAGGTTCCGAGGCAGCGATTACCGAGGGCGGAATTGGAGGCTTCAATGCATTGAAAGCACTTTCGACGCGAAATGATGATCCGGCTCGTGCATCTCGTCCTTTTGATGCAACACGAGATGGATTCGTTTTAGGCGAAGGGGGTGGAGCGATTATTTTAGAGGAGTATGAGCACGCCATTGCCCGAGGCGCTCAGATTTATTGCGAAATGGTTGGCGGTGGAATGAGTGCAGATGCACATCACATCACAGCTCCACATCCACAAGGCCTGGGCGCAAAGAATGTCATGAAGGCAGCATTGGATGATGCCGAAATGTCCCCGACTGATGTCGACTATGTGAACGTTCATGGCACGTCTACTCCACTTGGAGATATTGCAGAGACTCTAGCAATTCAAGGAGTCTTTGGCGAACATGCCTACAATCTGAATATTAGTTCTACCAAGTCGATGACAGGCCACCTTTTAGGAGCCGCAGGTGCTATTGAGGGGATTGCGTGCATCTTGGCGATTAAACACGGCGTCATTCCTCCGACCATCAACTTTGAATTTCCGGACGAAGGATTGGATCAGAAACTGGACTTCACCTTGAACAAGGCGAAGCACCGGAAAGTCCGTGCGGCACTCTGCAATACATTTGGTTTCGGAGGACACAATGCGTCTGTTTTATTCAAGGAATACCAACCTTGATGGATGACCAATAGGCCATCCCGTGTACTCGACCGTTTGGTTTTTTGGAAAGAGACCCCTCAGACCATTCGTCAATTGGTTCGCAAAGAGTTTGGCTTGCGGATCCGTAAAATTCAATTGTACGATGAGGCGTTGACTCATGCGTCAATGCTTGACGGAGACACCACGGGATTACGAAGCAATGAACGCTTGGAATTTCTGGGTGATACCGCACTTGATCTTGTGGTCGCTAGATTCTTATATGATGAATTTCCGGATGAGCAAGAAGGAAGCTTGACCCAACGTAAATCCAAGATGGTCAACCGTGAAACGTTGAACTTGGTTGGAACCAATATGGAGTTAGGGGCATTGATCCGGAGCAAAATGCGAAGAAATGATGTTCATTCTTCTGTTGTAGGCAATGCGTTAGAGGCCTTAATTGGTGCAATCTATTTGGATCACGGGTACGAAAAAACAAGTCGTGCCGTGATGCGCATGCTCAAAAGGCATGGGGCGGATCATAAAGTACACGAAACAGTCGATTTCAAATCGAAATTGCATCATTGGGCGCAAAGGGAAAAAGTGAAGTTGGCATTTGAGGTGACGCGAGAATATCACGTGAAGGGTAAGACGCGTTATGATGTGGCAGCATTGCTTGATGATGTCAAACGAGGCTCAGGTACGGGAAGTTCTAAGAAGTCTGCAGAACAACGGGCCGCTCGCGCTGCATGGCGCTCTGTATTTGATGCGTCTAAATCAGCAAAGATTGATGCGGCGGAAGAGCCGCCGGTTGAGACCGACGACCCCGATACAAAAAGTGCGTTGCAGCGAAAGCGTTCACACAATCGCCGCCGCCGTCCATCCGGTTCGGACCACTCTTCTCAAAAACAGTAGTGTTGATTGAAGGAAGTCAGTGCCTCGCGGTATATTCGCGGTGATGCAATGGCTAGAAGCAGATTTTGCGGATGCATGTGATTTTGAGCTGATTGGCATTGGAAGCCACTTACCTCCGCATCGATTAACGTGGGAGCTAAATGGTCTTTTGGGTTGGCAGCTGCAATTTTTTAAGGTTTTGAATGTTCCTCAACGCAAGGAATCGACGAATCACATGGTGTATCGCTATGTGGACGAGTCCCATTCATCTTCTTGCTCGGTAGCATTGATTGAAAACCGGACGCCTTCAGGGGTGCTCGCGCGTTTTCAAGGAGCAGCTCAATTGGATTATTTGCTTCAAATTGGCGAAGGAGGATTGTCGGGAGATGAGTGGCTTTTGCAGTTAAAAAGCTGTTCGGTCGTTGTGTATGCACAGATGTTGGACCCGCTTCATTCAGGAGCGATGGAACATCTTGCATTGCTTGATTTGGCTGAAACGAGCAGCCTGCATTTGGAAGGAAACGAAAAAAAATGAAACGAACGAAAATAGTAGCGACCATGGGGCCGGCCTCTTCATCAGAAGCGGTTTTGACGCAATTGGTACAGGCTGGAATGAACGTTGCACGATTGAATTTTTCTCACGGAGAATATGGGGTTCATGGATCAACGGTTCAGGCCATTCGCGCTGTGGATGAGAAATTGGGGACCCATACGGCATTGCTCGCTGACTTGCAGGGGCCAAAACTTCGTGTAGGCGATATAGAAGGAGGGAAAATGGATTTGGTCGCTGGCGAAACCGTAACCATTCGGACAGGCAACGGTGTCGGATCTGGCAATGAAGTGTTTACGAATTATGCAGATTTTGCGCGGGACGTTCAGGCAGGGGAACCGGTGTTGTTGGACGATGGTAAGTTGCGGTTGCACATTGTGGAATCGAATGGAAAGGATGCTGTAACATGTAAAGTCATTCATGGCGGTGTGTTGAAGCCAAGAAAGGGCATTAACCTCCCGTCTACATCGATCTCTTTACCGTGCATTACACCCAAAGATGCAAGCGATTTAGACTTCGCTTTGGCTCAAGATGTTGATTGGATTGGATTGTCTTTTGTTCGCAAGGCCTCTGATATTCATGAGTTACGCGCTTTGATAAAAAAAGCAGGCAAACATGCTCGGATTATCGCTAAAATTGAGAAGCCAGAGGCTTTGGATGATTTGGACGCCATTCTCGAAGCAACGGATGCCGTGATGGTGGCACGCGGGGATCTTGGAGTGGAGATTCCAATGCAAGAGGTGCCTATGGTTCAAAAGGACATTATACGCCGATGCATGGCTATTGGCCGGCCTGTAATCGTGGCAACCCAGATGATGGAGTCCATGATAGAAAGCGCTGTGCCGACCAGAGCGGAAGTGAACGATGTAGCAAACGCTGTATTGGATGGCGCGGATGCCGTGATGCTGAGTGCTGAGACCTCGGTTGGGGCCTATCCTGTGGAAGCAGTTTCTGCGATGACACTCATCGTGGAATCCATGGAATCTCATGATGGTATGTACAACTATGAGCGCCCCCCTTTGAGCAAAACTGATGAGCGATTTGTAAGTGACAGCATGTGTTACAATGCTTGTCGATTGGCAAAACGCGTTGAAGCCAAAGCGATCGTGACCATGACCTTTAGCGGCTATACCGCGATACAGGTTTCAAGTCAGCGCCCTAAAGCGCACATTTATATGTTCACGGCGAATACGAAAATTTTGGGTCAAATGTCATTGGTTTGGGGTGTTACAGCATACCCCTATCAGAAAATGGTGAGTACGGACCATACCATTGCAGACATCAAATTTGAGCTAACAAAGTTGGGACAGGTTCAATCAGGAGATATGGTGGTGCACTTGGCAAGTATGCCGATTGCAGATGCTGGCATGACGAACATGGTGAAATTGAGCCAAGTATAAGCGGAGGACTTCACTCGTTTGCAGCTGTTGCATTGTTATCTTCGCGGCACCTGAATGCAGGTGTTATCGAATAGTGCATCCCATGTCCAAACCCCTCTATCCAAATTCATTTCCCGAACGGGGCAGTTTGAACTTGCCTGAAATTGCGCAATCAATTTTGGGTGATTGGGAACGAGAGAATACATTCCAGAAAAGTATTGACTCTCGACCTGCTGATCGGCCGTATGTGTTCTTCGAGGGCCCTCCTTCGGCCAATGGGAAACCGGGGATCCACCATGTCATGGCGCGCGCCATCAAGGACATATTCTGTCGATTTCACACCCTCAAGGGATATCGAGTAGAACGCAAGGCCGGATGGGATACCCACGGCCTCCCTGTGGAGCTTGGAGTCGAAAAAGAATTGGGCATCACCAAGGAAGACATCGGCGTCAAGCTGTCTGTAGAAGAGTACAATGATGCATGTCGAAAAGCGGTCATGCGTTACACGGATATTTGGAATGACCTCACCCTAAAAATGGGGTACTGGGTGGACATGGAAACGCCCTATGTCACTTATGAGAACAAATACATTGAAAGTGTTTGGTGGTTAATCAAACAACTGAACGATAAAGGGCTGCTTTATAAGGGGTATACGATTCAACCCTTTAGCCCTGCCGCTGGTACGGGATTGAGCACGCATGAACTGAATCAGCCGGGTGCCTACCAAGATGTGAAGGACACGACTGTGGTTGCTCAATTCAGGGCATTGCCTGAATCAGCAGCTCGTTTACGTAAGCACATTGCACCGGATAAATTGGCGCCTCTCGCGGAGTTGCCAGTAGATTTTTTGGCATGGACTACGACACCGTGGACGTTGTCTTCCAATACAGCATTGACTGTTGGTCCAAAAATCACGTATGCTCTGGTGTCAACAACCAACCGTTACACCTCAACTAAAGGCTTGGTAGTCTTGGCGGAAGCATTGCTTTCCAAGCAATTTGGAGGTAAAAATGCTCCAGAACATGAAATATTGGCTCGCATTGTAGGGTCAGATTTGTGCGGAGAGCGCTACGAACCTTTGTTCGATTGGGCAGAACCGATGGATGGAGTAACCAATGCATTTCAAGTCATTCCAGGAGACTTTGTGACCACTGAGGATGGAACCGGAATCGTACATACTGCCCCAACCTTTGGAGCCGACGATGCTCGCGTCGCTCAGGCCGTAGGAGTTCCTCCAATGTTGGTGGACGATGGAACGGGACACGGGGTTCCGCTTGTGGATATGCAGGGTCGAATGCGGGATGGTGTTGGACCTTTTGCCGGACGGTATGTAAAACAGGAGTTTTATCCTGAAGGCACCGCTCCTGAACGTTCGTTGGATGTTGAAATTGCTATTCTTTTGAAAGAGAGAGGACAGGCATTTATGGTCGAGAAGTACGAGCACAACTATCCCCATTGTTGGAGAACAGACAAGCCGATTTTGTACTACCCGTTGGACAGTTGGTTCGTTCGTTCGACGGCTGCGAAAGAGCGGATGCAGGAGTTGAATAAAACCATTCGCTGGAAGCCAGCAAG
>JAPKAW010000131.1 GCA_028825055.1 Flavobacteriales bacterium
GAACAGCGCGGCACGGAAAAGGAAACCAATGAATTCATTTTGCTTTCAGCGAATGACGTGCGCGACGCATACGACAAAGTAGCGCAACACATGTCCAAGGTTGGACTCGGTTACGTGATTCCTTCTGTTGCATATCAAAAGATTACGGAGGTCTTTCCGTTGGACGAAGTGGGGGGTTCCAATCCTTTGCCGTCCTCTGTAGAAGCTCCTCCGCACCACACGCAAACGCAGCCAACTTCTGGATCAGAAGTCATCGATGAATCTACAGGAGAAGTCCTCGTGTGATTTAGAATCTGAGCTTTAAGACATCCACTCCCAGGCGCTGCGATAGGCACCGGCTTCTTCCGCTAATTCCATCATGCGCGCGAAAAAAGGATCTCCTCCAAGGGTCGCGCCGTCACCGACCACCAAAAGATGCGCCCGGGCCCTGGTCATGGCAACGTTCGTTCGCCGATATTCCTTTAGAAATCCAATGGCTCCCTCTTCGTTGCAGCGGGTCAATGATAGCACCATGATGTCGCGCTCTTGTCCTTGAAAAGCATCCACCGTGGCGAATTCAATGCCTTCATGGGCTTGACCAAATCGATCAAACCATAGGGACTCCAATACTTCAATTTGGGCCCGATATGGTGCCACCACACCGATGGTCGCTGATGGAGCCTGTTCCACCAACTCCGCCAATCGATCCAGTACAAATTGCGCCTCTTCGCGATTGCTTGTGCTGCTTCCCTCTGATTCGCGCTCCTCTGAAAATCCACAGCCAGCGGTATCAATCCAAGTCCAAGGTGGAATGCCTTCAAGTGCAAATTCAGCATTGCCGGGAGCTGCTTTCAATCGCCCGTCATAAAACCAATCCGATGAGGGTGTCATAATCGCCTCATTCATTCGGTATTGCTCCTCAAGCATCACATTCCATTCGGATTTTGAGTGCCGCTCAAGTAACTTTTCAAGCAAACTCTTCTCCAATCCAGCACCTATGGCCTTTGAGCTTTTGACAACAGGTGGAAGCTGCTGGTGATCGCCGGCAAGGACGACACAGGGTGCTTTGCGCATGGCAATCCAGACAGCTGGCTCCATGGCCTGTCCCGCTTCGTCAACGATCACATAATCAAAAGGCTCATCGCGCAACATCATGTCCGAAGTACCTGCGAGTGTGGCTCCTACAATGGAGCTCTTCCGAATGACCTTCTCCGCGATGTAAGCCTCCATCTCGCGGGCTTCTCGGCTCAAATCAAGGGCTTCTCTTTTGGCTTCAGCTTTCTCTTTCCTTTCTGCCGGTCCAAAATTGCGTCGAAACCGATCCACCTCCTTCCAAGATTGTGCAGAACGTTTTCGGAAATCTCGGACTTGTTTGAATTCTGGTTCAGCCTCCACTCTCGATTCTAGGCTCATTGACCACACCTTAGGGTCCACTCGCATCGGGTGACCAATCCGCACGGCTTCCATTGAACGGTGCGTGCAGCCCAACAAGATCCAATCAACAGCAGCATTGCTTTGCGCTGTGACCAACACGCGTTTTCCGGCTAATACCAAGCCTTCAATGAGGGCAAGCAACGTCGTGGTTTTTCCCGTACCTGGAGGTCCGTGCAGCAGGGCAAAAGGACGCCCACTCCAAACTGCTTTCACCCAAGCACTTTGCAGCGCATTCAACGATTTTAAACTGGCTTCATGGCCGGCAAATGATGTGTCTAACTCGCTAGACGCATCCGGAATCTCTCCAAACCCAAGCAGACCGTCTCTGAAGGCTCGTTCCACCGGGTCCTCCGTATTGATCCAATGGCTCAAGGCCTCGGCCATAAATCGGAATGACCGGTCATCACCACGGACATCCAAAGTCCAACGTTCATGAAAATCTTGTGCGCTTAACGGCTCGCCGTCCAGCACCACCTCCAATTGGTGTTTGCGTACTTTTCTGACCAAGCCTCGACGTGGTGGCGGGCCATCGGGATCAGGCACTCCCGCGTCATTCGCTTGATACAGTGAGACCGGAGAGCCTGAGCGGAAAGACCCCGCTATTCCACCGTGAACCGGTTTGGAAAGCACAACACAGGAACGGCCTCCGAATGTCGTGGACTGCGACTCTAAGGCAACCGGAGACCACGTCAAGCCCTCTCGCTTTCGATAACGCAGCGACTGGTCTTTCAATGCACCTGCCAATCGGCTTTCTCCCTCACGCTGTTCCCATACAATGGCCTGAGCCAGCGCACCAAGTTCCTCTGCAGCTGACTTCATCTAATTAGTCAGCCTAATCGCGCACAAGGGTGAATGACCCGCTAATAAGTTTGTAGCCTTGACCTGTATCAGTCGTTTGCCCGTTCACATCATTAATAGTCAATTCCGAATTGGTTCGCGCAATGCCCAAGACGTAATAATACGTGCCTTCTGAAGCCTCATCTGGCTCTGGACTCCACCCTGCCGACTTGCCGAAATCGTTGCTGGAAAACATTGTTTTCCCCCACCGATTGTAAATCCGGATGGTACTGCCATCATAGCGATCACTGTCCAAACCCTCGATGATGAATTCATTGTTTATGGCATCCCCATTGGCTGGTGAAATCACATTCGGGATGGTCAACTCACAGACATCCTCCTCTATTTCAAAGAAACTTGTTGTGGACCACGTACATGGAGAAGCCATTGTAACAAGCACCTCGTACAAACCATCACTGCCTGCTTGATAAATCGCTGAAGTCCCAACGATGTCGCCATTTTCATTGGTCCATTCGTAGGTGTAATCGCTCTCACCGGTTCCTTCCATCGAAAAGTTCAAGGCAACGAGATCCAACTTTTCATCAGGACAAATCGACCCACTGAAGTCTACGCCCGTTGGTTCCGGGACATAATTCACTTCCACATTCTGTGTGACTTCACAGTTGTCCAGGTCTCCCCCGGATACAGTAACCGTCAAGGTCATGATGGTGTCTTGGGTCAATCCATCAACCGTAACATTCGAACCGTTGCCATTGACCAAGTCAGCGGGTGACCAGTCATAATCGTAATTAAAACCCGCTTCTTCATTGGTCACATTGCCCATCAACGCAACTGGCGAGCCACAAAATCCAGCTGGTGAGTTGATTTCCACTGTCGGTCCAGGAACAACCGTTAAGTCAACATCCGTGCTGTAGGTACATCCGAAATTATTGGTTGCTGTGTAGGTGTAAGTTCCCGTCTCAGTGGCAATCACCGTAATTTCATTGCAGTCATCACTTTCGTCATAGATGTTCAGCCCCTCCCATGAGGTGCTGTCACATTCCATTCCAAAAACCGGGGTAAATACCACCGGTTCAGGATACAGCTCTGGGTCGAAATGGATGGTCCAATCGAAAATATAGCCGTCATCTGCACCCCACGCATCACACACTTCCACTTCCCAAGTGCCATTCAAAGGACACCCTTCTAAGAGTTCAAAAGGCTGTGCCGATTCATATGTTCCTGCAGGAAGGCTGACTCCTCCATTGTCGCCCCATGTGCCATTGGTTGCCGTCGGAGACCAGTAATAGTCCCAACCAACTCCTGGTCCTGTTCCATCGCCTTGATCCGGCACACCGAGTTGAGTGCTTCCTCCACCTTGCTGGTGGACCGCCAAGCTTTGGCTATTGGGGCAAATGAAGGTGACCGTCAAGTCTCCCATATAGCTATGCTCGAAATTGATGAACAAATCCAAAATGTCTGTTGCCGCATTTTCAACAATCTGATTTGGAGCAAATGAAGTGAAAGTCAACTCGGCATTGAAGCATTGGGTCTGGTCATCTGGAATGAACAAGCCTCCCCCGAAATCAGCCGTTGGCTCCGAATCATAGGTCACTCCGGCTACCATACCATCTAAAGGAAACAATTGTCCCGAACAAATGGTGGCATCCACAGAGGTTCCTGACCAATCAGGTTCTGTTGAAATCAAAACCAGATGGTCAATCAGGTTATTGTTCGAACAGCCATCAGGCTCATCATCCGAAACATTATTGTCGGCAATACCCAACTGCACTTTGTAGGCACCCGGTTGATCAAATGAATGGGTCACAACAGCCCCGTCTGATGATGTCGCTTCATCTCCAAAATCCCAAGCCCAAGAGACGATTTCGAAATCATTGGCTACCGTTGATCCGGTCGCATCAAATGTAATCTCCTCTCCGGGACAAGCGAGATGAGGA
The DNA here is from genome assembly GCA_028825055.1 of Flavobacteriales bacterium. GTDB lineage: Bacteria > Bacteroidota > Bacteroidia > Flavobacteriales_D > Sanyastnellaceae > UA16. The sequence goes on from JAPKAW010000131.1 coordinate 4,149, forward strand.
ACCGGTTCCCCGCTGCTCACAATAGCAAAAGGACGGTCACAGGGATACCCACAGCTCATCTCGGCGACGAAGTTCCCATTGCCTGAAGCGTCTGTGGTCCAATGCAAGGTTAGGCAACCTCCGGGGTTGTCTTCATTAGCAAAAATTTCCAATCCTTGCGCATCAAATTCTATGTACGTTCCAATTAAAGAACCACTGGTGTCTGTCCCATCATAAATGCGTAGCATGTCACCTGGACCAAAAGAGGCCAACGCAAAATACAGCGTAACTATTGTTTCCGGAGCTTCCGGACAGATCGTCATGATGATATCCTCATTGGGACCATAGTCCGCAGCACTCAAACCTGTGTCGACCAAGAATCCTTGACATGTTTCAAGCGTTCCATTCGAAATGCTTGTCTCTTGTGCTTGGAACTCCGAAATACTGGAAAACAGCACCAAAGTCAAAAAGGAACCGAGGGTTTTTAAGGACTTCAACATGCTCATTGCTTTGTTTGGTTTGTGCCTGCGGCCTTGTTAACTAAGAATCGCTGATATAAAACCTCACAGCGGTCCAATCCATGCAAATGGATGCCCGTTCCATTTGAAAAAGCCCATTGAATGGATTTCTCCAAATCAGGCTTCAATCCCCAATCCAAGGGGTGGAAATCTGTCATGTCTTCGATTTCACCAGTCCAAACTGTCATGTTGGGCTTCAATTCTTCAAGCACCACCCACCCATGCAATTCCCACCAACTCATTCGAGCCTCATCTTGCGTCCAATCCTTCCATGATAATGGTGTTTCAAGTGTCTCTTGTGCGGAAACAATCGTCGATTGTTGATTCGGATGGTCAAAAACCAATCCAATAAACAAGCTGAAAATCAGAGAAAATAACATGTCTTATCAGGTTTGTGGTCGCAAGATAAACAACCTATAGCGGCTGATAGTTGCATGGCTTTTTCTAATCTTATAATTCTTATTAATTTGATGCCGAATCTCACTTTTTCCACACAAGCAATTGAACGGTAGGAAATCTGTCTATCTTTGCCCCCCCAAACGAGGGAAATAGACTTCTTAGCTCAGCTGGTTAGAGCATCTCACTTTTAATGAGAGGGTCCTGGGTTCGAGTCCCAGAGGGGTCACAAAAAAGGACGTTTTTGACGTCCGTTGTTTGCACCGCCCAGGTGCTGAAATTGGTAGACAGGCATGGTTGAGGGCCATGTGTCCTTTAGGGCGTGCGGGTTCGAGTCCCGCTCTGGGCACTTTGTCAGCTTACCTGAGTTTCACCCGGGTGGCGAAATTGGTAGACGCGCAGTCTTCAGGTGGCTGTGCCTTCGGGCGTGCGGGTTCGAGTCCCGCTCCGGGTAC
>JAPKAW010000004.1 GCA_028825055.1 Flavobacteriales bacterium
CTCGTCCAACGGGCATGCTCGAACCCGAACAGCTCGATCGCTTGCTTCAAGAAATTGGAGGGTACCTCGTTTATGCGAACCTATACTTCCAAGGCGAACCTTACTTGCATCCTGCAATGGACCATCTTGTGGCACTTTGCAAGCAGCACGGCGTCTATACTTCCACCTCTACCAATGCTCACTTCTTGCGCCCAGAACGTGCTGAAGCTATTGTCGCTTCGGGATTGGATCGCTTGATCATTAGCATTGACGGCATGACACAGGAAACCTATAGTTCTTATCGGATTGGAGGACGACTAGATAAGGTCCTCGAGGGAACGCAAAACGTGTTGGATGCACGACGGAAATCCAAAGGCGCGAAGACTCCACATATTGTGTGGCAATTTCTCGTCGTTGGTCCGAATGAACACGAAGTTCCGGAAATCCGAAAAATGGCCCAGGCAAGCGGCGTCGATGAGTTGGTCATCAAGACCGCACAACTCGAAGAACCGCATGATGCACACCCATTGCTCACTTCAGACCCGAAATTGAGACGTTATGATCGTCAATCCAATGGGATTTGGAAGCTTCGCAATGCGCTAAATGATGAGTGTTGGCGAATGTGGCAGGGTTGTGTGATGACTTGGGACGGCAAAGTGGTTCCGTGTTGTTTTGATAAGGATGCGGAGCATGCCATGGGACAAGTTGGACCCCAGAGCTTTGAAGAAATTTGGTTCTCTGAAGCCTACCAGGCTTTTCGTCAGCAAATCTTCACAGACCGTTCGTCCATTGAAATGTGTCGGAACTGCTCAGAAGGAACTGCTGTTTATGCGGGGTGAAAGCCATTTTTTACGCTCATCCACTACCTTAGAGTCATGACGGAGAAAGCCTCGATTCGTTCCCACTTCCTTTGGTACAAATGGGCCATCCCCGTTATCCTGGGAATCGGAGCTGCATCGGGCATGCTTTGGTGGAGCCTCGACCAGTTGGTCCTCGATCCAGCTACGCAACAAGCGACCACATCACGGGCGTTACTCGCTTCATTCGAGTGGACGGGACGGGCCTCCTGGGCATTGTTCGCCACGCTCGGGTGCATTGCCTTGCGTGATTTCGCCTACATCCTCAGACTCCGAATCCTATCATTCAGACAATTTAATTGGAAGCAGTCCTTTGATCAGATCATGCTCTGGGAATTGGCCTCGGCACTCACACCATCAGTCGTTGGAGGATCTGCTATTGCCATTTTAGTGTTGAAACGCGGTGGCATGAGCGGCGGTCAAAGTGTAGCAACCGTTTTTGTCACGGCCATGTTGGATGAGTTGTTTTACCTCATTGCAGTCCCCGTCTTCCTGCTAGTCAGTTTGAGCACAGGCCACTTTATATTTCCTCAAATCGAAGACAGCACATTCGGCGATTCTATTCCCTGGCTTTTTGCCTTAGCGTATGCCTTCATCGCTGTGCTCACGGCAATCATTTTCACCGGTATACTTTACTCTCCTGAACGGAGCCATCGCTGGTTAAATCGCGTTTCAAATTGGAACATCTTGTCACGATGGGGGACACGACTGAAGCGCTGGAGTGATGATTTGTTGCAGACCTCTCACAGTATGCGAAGTCAACCCCGTCTATTTTGGAGCAAGGCTTTGGCAACCACAATCCTAAGCTGGTCGGCACGATTTCTGACCTTAAATATGATCCTGCTGATCTTTTTCGAAACAATCCCTCACGCCGCCGTGCTCGCAAGGCAACTGGTGCTCTGGCTCGTCATGACCATCAGCCCAACACCGGGCTCCTCAGGATTCGCTGAAGTGGCGCTTCCTGCATTTCTAGGCGACCTCATTGGTTTTGGATACCTGGCAGCTGTTGCCCTTATTTGGCGATTTGCCACCTATTTTCTGTACCTCTTCATCGGTGCTTGGGTTCTCCCTAGATGGCTCTCAAAGACCTCAAGTAAAATCGAAGCGTAGTTTCTCGCTCTGCATTCTGCTCGCCAGTTTCCTCCGCTTATCTTTGAATCGTATGAAAAAAGATTCCCCTATTGGTAAAGGCACCTTGGCAGTCCATGCTGGTGTGCAGCCGGACCCTTCAACCGGAGCGATTATGACTCCGATCTTTCAAACCTCAACCTACGTGCAAGAAGCCGTTGGAGTGCATAAAGGTTGGGAGTACTCAAGAAGCAGCAACCCTACCCGTGCCGCTCTTGAAAAGGCCTTAGCAGAATTGGAGCATGGCTCGTTCGGCTTGGCATTCGCCTCCGGGTTGGCCGCCATCGATGCCATTCTGAAAACACTCAAGCCAGGAGATGAAGTCATAACAGGGCAAGATCTTTATGGCGGAACAGCCCGTCTCTTTCGGACGAATTACGCTCCGATGGGTATCACCATTCATTTTGTGGACACACAAAAACCTCATCTCGTTGAGGCTAAAATGAACGAAAATACCCGTTTAGTATGGCTGGAAAGCCCTACGAATCCGTTGATGCAAATCACGGACATCGCAGCCATTGCTGCCTTGACAAAGCCCCGTGGGATTTGGCTTGCCGTAGACAACACCTTTGCTTCACCTATGTTGCAGAGACCTCTTGAACATGGAGCAGACATCGTCATGCATTCTGTCACCAAGTATCTTGGAGGCCACAGTGATGTCGTGATGGGAGCCTTGATTTCTCAAGACGCTGAAATTGATCACGCTTTGCGCACCATTCAAAATAACTGCGGCGCCATTGCGCAGCCTTTTGACTCGTTCCTGGTCTTGCGCGGACTCAAAACATTGCACCTTCGTATTGAACGGCATTGTGCCAATGGGCGCAAAATTGCACATTGGCTCAAAGCACATGAAGGCGTAGGCAAGGTATACTGGCCTGGCTTCGAAGACCATCCAGGACATGCCATAGCGGCAAAACAAATGGATGACTTTGGAGGCATGATTGCGTTTGAAATCGCAAGCAATGATTTGGATCAAGCCAAAAACTTAGCAGCTTCCACGAAGCTATTTGCGTTGGCCGAGTCTCTAGGTGGTGTGGAGTCCTTAATTGAACATCCAGCGGCAATGACCCATGCAAGCATACCGGCTGAAGACCGGGATAAACTTGGAATTTCTGACGGCTTTATCCGCATCAGCGTTGGTGTAGAAGACGCCCAAGACTTGATTGCTGACCTCGAACAAGCTTTCGAAAAAGCAGGCATCTGAGCCATGACTGAAGTTTCAATGAACGCCAAAAAGTCCGAGAATATGGTGGTGGTAGGGGCTGGCTTGGTCGGTAGTTTATGGGCGCTGATGTTGGCCCAACGAGGACATCGTGTTGACGTTTATGAACGGAGACCAGATCCTCGGACAGGTTCTGTAAAAGGAGGGCGCAGCATCAACTTGGCGCTGAGTGACCGCGGATGGCGTGCACTTGAAAAAGCTGGGGTTGCTCAAAAAGTCCGTCAAATAGCTCTTCCCATTGAAGGTCGACTTATGCACGCGCAGGACGGCGCTCTTACCTTTCAGCGATATGGGTTGCCCGAAGCAACGGGATTGCACGGAGACCCTCAGTGTATTTATTCCGTGTCGCGCGCAAACTTAAACCGTCTTCTCGTGGAGGCCGCTGAGGCGCATGATGGAGTAGAGTTCCATTTCGGACACAAATGCGCGGATGTAGACTTGTCGAAGAATGTTCTGGAACTCGAATCGCCTGAAGGGAGTTCGGTGTTCGTTCAATACGATCGATTGTTTGGAACCGACGGAGCCTTCAGTGCTGTGCGCAATCGTCTCACACGTACAGATCGGTTTGATTTCGAGCAACGCTATTTGGAGCATGGCTACAAAGAAGTTGCGATGCAACCGGATGCGCTAGGAGCGTTCAAAATGCAGAAGGATGCGTTGCACATTTGGCCACGTGGAGAGTTTATGCTCATGGCTTTGCCTAACCCTGACGGGACCTTTACGTGCACCTTGTTTGCACCGTATGCAGGAACCAATGGGTTGGATCAACTCAAAGACCCTACGGATGCCTTGGTTTATTTCGAGAAAAACTTTCCCGACGTCTTGCCATTGATTCCGGACCTGAAAGCGCAATGGGCAACCAATCCTGTGAGCTCATTGGTAATGACCCGATGCTACCCGTGGCACCACGGTGACAACGTATGTCTAATGGGAGACGCGGCTCATGCCATTGTCCCCTTCTATGGGCAAGGAATGAACAGTGGTTTGGAGGATTGCAGCATTTTAAGCGAATTGCTCGATGCGATGGACTCTCCTGAAGATTGGGATCGAACGCTCTCTGCCTATACTGCGGCGCGCAAACCTGCTGGGGATGCCATCTTGGAATTGGCCTTGAGGAATTACATCGAAATGCGCGACAAAACAGGAGATCCTCAGTTTCTCTTGCAAAAACGCATAGAAGCCAAATTGGCCAAAACGTACCCCGGTCGTTGGTTGCCATTGTATTCTCAAGTCACCTTCAGCCACACCCCTTATCAGGAGGCTCTTGCCGCCGGATTAATCCAAGATCGTGTCATGGAGGAGATTTTGGCCAAACCAGACATCGAACAAACGTGGGACAGCGAAGCCGTGGCTGATGCCGCGATTCGCGCCTTAGAACATCTGCAGACTTCCGCCTGATGCGCTGGCTAATCCTGTGCTTGGGCGTGCTCATCACGGGGGAACTTTGTGCGCAATCAACGGATCTGTTCGACCGCAACGAAAAAAGCCATCTCGGTCATGGGTGGTCGTGGAAATTGGGAGGTCATCTGCTGGATGCGGCTCCTTCGTCTTCCCTAAGTCAATGGCTCACATCCAACCCCAACGGAGGCATAGACACCTTGCATGTTGGCTCGTGGTCTCATGCAGGCGAGGGGTCTGTTTTCGTCGGAATTGGTCACTGGTGGACAGTAAAAGACCCCGTCCTGTGGGATCGCTGGAGCATCGAGTTGGGAGGAGTAAGACATGCAGTAAATTCAGAATTTATGGGACGTGTAGCGGGAATATCCCCGGGTGACCCCCTGGTGGCAGACACGCTCATGGATCGAGGTGAATCGGTATTTACATTACAAACGGCACTTCAGGTCCATCGTGCCATTGAAATCATATCTGACTTCTTTTTGGATACACACATTGGAATCGGATGGAACCGCGAGTTTGGCATGGAAACTTCGCGTGTTGGAGCCGATTCTGACTTGTTCTTGCCCCTTCCGACTCCTTCTAGCTGGCGCTTGGCTTTTGAAGGTGGATTGGGGTTGGGTGTTCGGACACAATCGGGCCGGTTTCTTCGACTACTGGTCAATACCGACTTGGTTCAATTGGAACCGACCGCCCTGCAAGGAGGAGGCGCTTGGGATTGGATGGAGGGCAGTTATAGACCTTGGCAATTCAGCATTTCATGGGATTTGCTCAAAAAGCGTCCTGCAGCTTCGTGTGTCGGTGCGCCGGAAGGCCAACCAGAAAAAGATTTGTTTGGCCCCAAAATGCGCAAGAAAATGCGCTGGTCTCAAGGAAATTGAGTCAAGCGGAATCCGCACACAATTCAACCAACACCTTGCTTGCATCTGCCGGATGTAAAAAAGCGATTGTCTTATTGTCGGCTCCCGATTTCGGCCCTGATATGATCCTGTAACCCAATTCTTTCAGCCGCTTCAACTCCGCATCCAAATCATCCACATGAAAGGCGACATGGTGCAATCCCTCCCCTCTCTTTTCAATATGGCGCGCAATGGGACCATCTTCCGTCGTGGACACCAGGAGCTCAACTTTACTTTCACCCGATTGAAAAAAGCTTACTTGGACCGACTCATCTTCAATAGATTCCTTCTTGAAAGGCCCTACGCCCAACACATCGGTGAAAACCTTTTCAGCTTCGTGTAAATCCCGAACGGCAATTCCTATGTGATCGATGCGCTTCATGCTTGCTAACCTGCGGTTTCTCAAATGTAAAGCGATTTCAGAGGACGCCCACATGCCTAACCAGGTCTAAGCACACCAAATCCTACCGCTCCTTGCTACCTTCGCACCATGAGTCATCAAGGATCGCAATGGATGCCAATGAACTTGGAGAACAGAACTGCCGTCGTGTGCGGCGCTTCTCAAGGAATTGGTTTAGCCGCAGCCCAGCATCTGGCTGGATTGGGAGCACGGGTTATTATCGTGGCGCGCAATGCGCAGAAGCTTGAAGTGGCGTTGCAATCACTTGAAGAGCCGAGTCGGCATGCTTTCGCCGTGGCTGACTTCAGTCAACCAGCGAATGTTCAAGAACAAATCGGTGCCATTGTCGCATCAGAAACCGTTCATATTCTCGTCAACAACACGGGCGGACCAGCAGGAGGTCCTATCGTTGACGCAGCCCCGGAGGCCTTCATCAAGACATTTGAGCAACACCTGATTTGCAATCAGCTGCTTGCACAGGCCGTTTTACCTGGAATGAAAGATGCCGGATTTGGCCGGATTATCAATGTAATCAGCACTAGCGTCAAACAACCTCTTTCCGGTTTAGGCGTTAGTAACACCGTGCGAGGTGCTGTAGCTAATTGGGCCAAAACTTGGGCCAATGAGGTGGGCATTCACGGCATCACAGTCAACAATATCCTTCCAGGAGCAACTGACACGAGCCGACTTGACGAAATCGTTTCTTCGAAAGCAATCAAGTCGGGCCTGTCAAAGGAGGCAATTCGCAAACAGATGGCTGCGGCTGTTCCCATGAATCGTACAGGAAAACCTGAAGAGGTAGCTCGCGCTATCGCTTTTCTGGCCTCGCCTTCAGCAAGTTACATTTCCGGAATCAATTTACCGGTTGATGGTGGTCGAACTTTGTCCTTGTGACTTAGATTTGTCTCTCTGAACGTTAATATATACGTTGATGTCCCAATCTCACCAGGCGCAGATTGATGCCTTCATGGCACAAGTGGCTGCCCAAAACGCACATGAACCTGAGTTCATTCAAGCGGTACAAGAGGTCGCCGAGACCGTTATCCCCTTCATTGCTGATCACCCACAATATGCGAAGCATCGTATTTTGGAACGCATGGTTGAGCCGGAACGAACGATCATTTTCAGAGTTCCTTGGACCACTGATTCCGGCGAAGTTCAAATTAACCGCGGTTACCGGGTAGAATTTAATTCCGCGATCGGACCATACAAAGGCGGTTTGCGTTTTCACCCAACGGTCACGTTGAGTGTCCTCAAATTCCTCGGATTCGAACAGGTGTTTAAGAACAGCTTGACCACGTTGCCTCTAGGCGGCGGAAAAGGCGGTTCCGACTTCAATCCCAAAGGAAAATCGGATGCTGAGGTGATGCGTTTTTGCCAGAGCTTCATGACCGAACTGTCTCGACACATTGGTCCGAATACAGATGTTCCCGCTGGAGACATCGGAGTCGGTGGTCGAGAAATCGGGTACCTCTTTGGCCAGTACAAACGTTTGCGAAATGAATTCACTGGAGTTCTCACGGGCAAAGGACGGAACTGGGGTGGATCATTGATTCGGCCAGAAGCCACGGGATACGGCACCGTATATTTCGCGGCAGAAATGCTCGCTACGAAAGGCCAAAGTTTCGAAGGGAAGTCCGCTGTGATTTCAGGATCCGGTAATGTTGCCCAGTATGCTGCTGAAAAATGCATTCATATGGGAGCCAAGGTGCTGACCATGTCAGACTCTAAGGGCTTCATCCATGATCCAGCGGGTATAGACCATGCCAAGTTGCAATGGATCATGGATCTCAAGAACAAGCGAAGAGGCCGCATTCAAGAATACGTAAATCAATTCCCAGGAGCCACGTTCCACGCAGGCCAACGCCCATGGGGCATTGCCTGCCATGCCGCGTTTCCCTGTGCAACGCAGAATGAACTCAATGAAGAGGAAGCACAAGCTCTCGTAAACAACGGGTGCATCGTCGTCACTGAAGGAGCGAATATGCCAAGCACGCCAGAGGCGATTGAAGTGTTTAACAAGGCCAAGGTGTTATTCGCTCCCGGTAAGGCGTCCAACGCTGGGGGGGTGGCAACAAGTGGCTTAGAAATGTCGCAAAACAGTCTGCGTATAAGCTGGTCAGGAGAAGAGGTGGATTCACGTTTACTCAATATCATGAAAGACATCCACAGCCAGTGTGTGGCCTACGGCAAGAACGCTGATGGCCACGTGGATTATGTTCGAGGCGCCAACATCGCTGGCTTCGTTAAAGTTGCCGACTCGATGATTGACCAGGGAGTCGTCTGACACCATTCTCGTTTCAAAAGAATTGACGCCCCCAGTCTCGCTAACAGCAGACTTGGGGCGTTATCTTTGAACCATGCTCACAGGATTTCAACACCTCCACAGTGCCCTTCGATGGGGCGTATTGTTCTTGCTAGTTTGGACATTAATTCAATCGCTCCTTGGAAAAAGAAAAGAGGAAGCCTTCTCTTCTAAGCAAGCGAAACTTGGCCTGTTTACCATGATTAGCTTACACATTCAACTGCTCCTTGGTCTAACCTTGTATGTCGGAAAGGGCTGGTCATCGATGTTGGGGAATCCCACCGCCATGGGCAACGCTATCATGCGCTTTTTTGTCGTCGAGCACCTCATCGGGATGATCATCGCTGTGACATTGGGGACCCTCGGACACAGCCTGGTCAAACGCGCGAGCGACGACACGGTCAAATACAAACGTCAAATCCTCTTTTTCGGTCTTGCCTTGGTCTTCATCATGGCCAGCATACCTTGGCCATTCAGACCTGGCTTTGAAGCCTACGGATGGTTTTGATGGGGGAGCGTATCGCTTGGAGCACACTCATGCTTATGGGAAGTTTGCTCATAGGAATTGGATGCAGCTCAGATGACAACCATTCCCATAAAGGCGTCGAGAAAACCCCTCCATCTGACGGTCAGATTCAGAGAGCTTATACGATGAAATGTTCGCTGTGCCATGGTACTGATGGGCGTCTCATGGCATCTAAAGCACCCGATCTCGCGTTGTCCGAATTGTCCTTCGAGAAACGCGTGGCAATGATCACGTATGGAAAAGGTACCATGCCACCTCAAAAGGGCATTTTAGACGACGCCACAATCCGTGGAATCGCCAAATACATTGAGCAATTCCGCGACTAAACCATGATAGAGAAAAAACTCATCAGCACGGAACGCGAGCCCGAAACTTGCGTTTTAATCGGTTTAATAACGGGCCGTGTAACCAGAGAACTGGTTGAAGAGTACTTGGATGAACTCGCGTTCCTTGCGTCTACAGCACAAGCCATTTCCAAGCGCGTCTTCATTCAAGGACTGGACAAACCCGACGTCCGAACGTTCGTCGGATCTGGAAAAGCTCTTGAGATCAAAGAATACGTTGAAGAGCATGACATTGACATCCTTATTTTCGACGACGAGTTGACCGCTACTCAAATGCGGAATTTGGAAAAGGTGATTCCTGAACGGAAGATCTTGGATCGACCCAATCTCATTTTGGATATTTTCGCTCAAAGAGCTCGCACCGCCCATGCCAAAACTCAAGTTGAACTGGCCCAATATCAATACTTGCTTCCTCGTTTGACCAACATGTGGTCCCACCTGCAGAAGCAAAAAGGGGGAATCGGCATGAAGGGTCCTGGGGAGAAAGAAATTGAAACGGATCGTCGGATTATTCGAGATCGGATTGCCTTGCTAAAAAAAGAGCTGCTCGCTATCGACAAGCAAATGGCAACCCAACGAGGAAATCGGGGATCCATGGTTCGGGTTGCACTCGTTGGATATACCAATGCGGGTAAAAGCACGATGATGACGCTTCTTTCGAAAAGTGATGTCTTTGCTGAAGATAAATTATTTGCTACGCTCGATACCACTGTGCGGAAGGTGGTTTTACAAAACCTCCCTTTCCTGCTTAGCGACACCGTCGGGTTCATTCGAAAGTTGCCCCACCAATTGATTGAGAGTTTCAAGTCCACATTAGATGAAACGCGCGAAAGCGACCTCCTCCTTCATGTCGTTGACGTAAGCCACCCACAATTCGAAGATCACATTGACGTCGTCACCGGTACATTAGCCGAAATTGGGAGCGATGACAAACCGGTGGTGATTGTATTCAACAAGATGGACCGATTAGAAGAAGAGCCATTCGGTCCTACTCGCATAGATCAAATCACTGGAATCCGCGACCGTTATGAATCGGCTGGACATGAGGTCCTCTTTTTATCGGCCATCGAAAAAACAGGCGTAGATGAATTGAAAGACCTTATTTATGAGAAGGTTCGGGCGATTCATGTCAAACGTTATCCATACCAGGAGTTTCTTTATTGAATAGGAGGTCACGCATTGGCGCATGTTTGCGACCTTTGGTACATGGGAGGAATCCGTCAAGAAAAAGTCGCAGAACTCATCCGAAGGGATTTGAGTACCATATTTCAGCAACGTAGCGGAGAATGGTTTGGAGGTATCTTCATTTCAGTCACAAAGGTGCGGATGGCTCCCGATTTGGGATTATCCAAGGTCTATGTGAGTTTCATGGCTGTACCAGACAAGCACATCGCTTTGCAAGCTGTTAAGAACGAGGGATGGCGTATCCGCAAGGCCTTGAGCGATAAGATCGGAAAACAGGTGCGGATTATCCCTGAATTGAACTTCTACTTGGATGATAGCCTGGATTACTATGAGGCCATCAATGAAGCGTTGAAAAAATAACCGTGAGACTGCCAGTTCGACTTGCCTGGCGCTATGCCCTGAGTTCCAAATCTCGGAACCTCACCCACCTCATTTCTGCAATTTCGATGTTTGTCATTGCGGCGGTCACGGCGGCGATGATTGCAATTTTAAGCGCGTTCAATGGCATCGAGTCGGTCGTTACTGAGCTGTTTGGAACCCTAGACTCCCCAGTTGCTTTGGTCCCGGTTACAGGAACTATTCTCTCGGATGAAGTCGGTGAATGGGCATTGGCCCAGTGGGGACCAGAAAGTGAAGATCCGATCCTCATGGCTGTGGCTCCGGTCATCGAAGAGGAAGCCGTAGCGACCTTTGGTACAGGCGCCCCTATCGTGGTTACCATGCTCGCGTTTGACTCCCTTTTGCTTCAAGGAGCGCCCATAGAACGGGCTTTACGATCGAAGAAATGGAATCCTGAGTTGCAAGGCATCCCTTGTGTCGCATTGGGAATCGGCGTGCGCAACATGTTGGGAATCGGCCGCATCAACGAAGGGCCTGAACACGCTCTAATACGTTTTAAAGCGCCGATTCGAGGCAAAAAGCTATCGAAACATCGAGAACGCGCTTTTCAATCTCGTGAAGGCCTAGGATGCGATGCTTTTTCAATCAACGCCGATTTAGATAGTCGTTACGTCCTTGCACCTCTTGCTCTTGCGCAAGATCTTTTTGGGTTGGATCATGCGGTCAGTCGATTTGAATTGGCCTTGCTACCGGGGTTGACAGCGGATGAGGTCGCGCAACAAATGCGCCAGTCAATTGCATCGGCTCCCCAGGCCATCCGCATTCGAACCCGTTCTGAAAAAAATCAATTGATCACGCAGACCAATCGTGCTGAAAAATGGGCCACGTTTGTTATTCTCAGTTTTATTCTGATTGTCGCCGCTTTCAATGTCATGGCCTCGTTGACCATGCTGCTTCTGGATAAGCGTGAGGACATGGCCGTCTTGCACTCCATGGGGCTCAGTGGTTGGCGGCTTGAACAAGTATTTTCATTGCAAGGCCTACTCATAAATACTGTTGGCGGAGCGATTGGGGCTTTAGGAGGAGTCCTTCTCGTCTTGGGCCAACAGACATTTGGTTGGGTCCAACTTCAAGGGTCGGTCATTCCAGCGTATCCCGTCCAATTGGAGTGGACAGACATTGTAGGTACACTCGCTATTGTCATTCTCATTGGCGGAATCGGGTCCGGATGGATGGTTCGACGCTTAGTCCGGCGTCTACTGAACTGATCTGATTCAGGCGAATTCCCAGTCCTTTCTCGCTATTTCATCTAGTTTCGACCGAATGTCATCCGGAGTATCCAACGTGACCAAGTCCAAGCGGTGAGACTTGAAATCTCGGAGACCCTTGAAGTAGTTCGCATAATGCCTGCGCATCTCCACTACACCCAAACGTTCTCCCTTCCACTCAATGCCCTTCTCGAAGTGTTGTCGAGCGGCCGATACCCGTTCATTCATAGTCGGAGGAGGAAGCAACTTTCCCGTTTTCATGTAATGCTTGATCTCTCGGAAAATCCACGGCGCTCCTATGCTCGCCCGACCAATCATGATGCCATCGACTCCATAGCGGTTGCGATATTCGACAGCCTTTTCTGGAGAATCGATATCACCGTTGCCGAAGACAGGGATGTGGATCCTCGGGTTATTCTTTACCGCTGCGATCAATGACCAATCGGCTTCTCCTTTGTACATCTGTGCCCGCGTACGGCCGTGGATGCTAATGGCCTTAATACCGACATCCTGCAACCGCTCTGCAACTTCCACGATGTGCTTCGATTGATCATCCCAACCCAAACGCGTCTTAACCGTAACTGGCAATGTGCAGGTATTCACAATTTCCTTGGTCATGGAGACCATTTTTGGAATGTCTTGTAGAATGCCAGCGCCGGCGCCACGGCAGGCCACCTTTTTCACAGGACAGCCATAATTGATATCAATGATATCCGGTTGTGCAGCCTCGGTAATAGCCGCCGCTTGGCGCATGGAGCCAATCTCACTTCCGAATATTTGAATTCCAACCGGACGTTCATATTCGAAAATATCCAACTTGGCCTTGCTTTTGGCTGCATCACGAATCAATCCCTCCGAGCTAATGAACTCCGTGTACATCAAATCCGCCCCGTATTCCTTGCAAATTGCACGAAATGGGGGGTCGCTCACGTCCTCCATGGGCGCCAACAACAATGGAAATTCAGCGATATCAACGTTTCCTATTCGTATCATTTTTCTTCGGGTCTGCAACAAAATGCCGCAATGAACGAACTTGCAACCTCAGAACAAAAATACGTCATGATTCGAACTGCTTTTCAGACCATGCATCCCTTTGGTCAATTCATTTTCTTTTGTTGCCTCATTCTAACAGGAATGGGTCTGGCCTCAGGGCTTGGGCTATTTCTTGTGACCCAATGGACTGGCGAATCCATGCTTGAGGCGATGGCCTCTATGAGTGCTTCCGACTCGCCCAATGGCCGAAAATACAACTTGACACTCAACAGTTTCAACCAGCTACTTTCCTTTGGTGCCGTGGCGTTTGTCGCGCGCTATCTATTCAAAGGACAAACCTTAGTCACTGGGAAAATGCCTCAATCGTTCGGGTGGATTGCTTGGGGAATCGTGTTCGCTTGGTGCGCACAGCCAATCATTGACATTACGTATCGACTCAATGCCCTCTGCATGGAATTACTACCAACTGCTTGGGTAACGCAGGCCGACTTACTCGAAAAAATGGCTCAAACAGTTACCGTATCGCTCCTTTCTTTCAATGATGCATGGCACTTTCCTGCCACATTGGTGGCTGTTGCTGTTTTACCCGCTATCTGCGAAGAGTTGGCTTTTCGCGGAGTACTCCAGCCTCTATTTGCTCGTTGGACCCGCTCCATACATGCAGGAGTTTGGATCAGCGCGCTCTTATTTAGTGCCATTCACTTGCAGTTTCATGGCTTCCTTCCTCGTATGATATTAGGAGCTGGACTGGGTTATCTCGTCCATTACAGCGGCAGCTTATGGCCAGCCATTGTGGCCCACTTCCTGAACAATGCGCTGGCGGTTTGCCTCGCGGCTTGGTTTGGGGCAGCGTGGGTGCAGGAAGAGATGGTGGAAATGGGCACGTGGGAATGGAGCGATTACCTGTCGACCGCTTTCGCCATCCCCCTCATTTGGATTGGAGTCCGTTGGATGCAAAAACACGTGGTTGCTTCCAATCAACATCCGACGACCTCCTCCTAGACCTCCCCTAAATCTGTGACGCTACAATCAGTCGCGGTCTAAAAAAGCGCGCGCAACCAAAAGGTCTTCGGGGGTGGTGATTTTGATGTTCTCCAGATCGCCTTCAACCAAATGAACAAGGTGACCTGCGTATTCATAGACACTTGCGTCATCCGTAAACTCTGGCTTAAAACCGGTGGAATACGCTGCCTTGAGGCCCTTCAAATCAAAGCACTGGGGCGTTTGAACTGCAAGCAAAGACGAACGGTCTAAGGCATGAGAAACTGCTCCGTCCACACTACGAACGCTATCTTTCAATGGAACGGTCGGAACCGCTGATCCATGGGTTTTAGCCCCTTCAAAGCAGCGGCAAATGGTCGCAACGGACGCAAAAGGACGCACAGCATCGTGGACTGCGACAAGGCCCTCTTCCGGAAGTGCGTGCAGCCCATTGAAAACAGAATGCCAGCGTTCTTCCCCTCCAGCAACAACACGGTTAACCCCAGCTGGCCCATGTTTTTTCTCCAGCAATTCAAACGATTCAAACAGTCCTGGAAATAGAACCAGCGTAACATCGAGGTCATCGCCTAGCGCTTCGCGAAATCGACGAAGGGTCCACCACATCAGTGGCAAACCCTTCAATTCGATGAATTGCTTAGCAACGGACTGTCGCATGCGCGTGCCCGTTCCTCCAGCAACAATGATCACATGCTGTTTCACCCGCGAGCAGCTGCGTAACGCTCCGCCACAGCATCCCAGTTGATGACATTGAAAAAGGCCGCAATGTAATCGGGTCGTCGGTTTTGATAATTCAAGTAGTAAGCGTGCTCCCAGACGTCGAGCCCAAGAATAGGAGTTCCTCCACAACCTACACCTGGCATCAAAGAATTGTCTTGGTTGGCAGAAGAGCAAACGCTCAACTTCCCATCCTTTACACACAACCAGGCCCAACCTGAACCAAATCGTGTCGCTGCTGCTTTCGCAAACGCTTCTTGAAAAGAAGCCCATCCGCCCAAATCCGTTTCAATGGCAGTTCCCAAATCGCCTGAAGGTTGTCCGCCTCCGTTTGGTGACATCACACTCCAGAATAAATCATGGTTGAAATAGCCCCCTCCATTGTTGCGTACAGCTGGCACATCTGAATGCTCCGCTAACAAAGCCTCAATCGATTTTCCCTCCATCGCCGTTCCTGCGACAGCCGCATTGAGGTTCTTGGTATATCCTGCATGGTGCTTACTATGGTGGATCTCCATGGTACGTGCATCCAAATGAGGTTCAAGCGCATCATAAGCGTAAGGAAGAGCTGGTAATTCAAAAGCCATGGTCTAGATATTTTCGTTTGTTAAAGGCGAATGTACAGGCAAAGTTAAGCGTCCATCGATGACGACAAGTTGCGAAATGTGTTCCAACAGATCAAGAGCCGTTTGAACGACGACATCATCGTCTGCCAAACTAGCTCGGTATGCCTCTTCATCAAACACATTTCGAATGACTTGAGCCATGAATCGACGCGAAATTTGATCCCGTTCAGTCCCGTCGACATCGCGCGCCTCCCAGCCCGCATTTGATGCCTCATCCAATAAAAAGGTCAAAGCCCGATCTTGCATGACGACCGTTAAATCTTTGGGGCTTGACAAACGTTCCAACTCCTCCCGATTCGCATCGACAAATCCAAAGGCGGCATCTCGCAAGATTCCTGTCCAGCTCAGATCGGTTAAAAATGCAGTCCATTTCGCAGTATCGAGCGGCACGAAAAAATCGGGGATAATTCCGCCACCTCCGTATACGACGCGGCCATCGGGCGTCCAATATTTTAGGCTATCCACCACCGCAATGCTGTCCTCATTAAACAATTCACCACGTTCAAAACGCGCCATGTAATCGTCCTCATAATCCACTCCTGACCCATATGGTTTTTGAATGGCCCGTCCTGATGGTGTATAAAATCGCGCAATCGTCAAGCGCAATGCTCCCGTACCTGCCACGTCGAACTCTTCCTGAACCAGTCCCTTTCCAAAACTTCTACGTCCCACAACAAAACCCCGGTCATTGTCCTGAATCGCTCCTGCGAAAATCTCACTCGCCGAAGCCGCTGACTCATCGATTAGAACCGCCAAAGGCCAATCCTTCCATGGGCCATCTCGTATTGCCTCGTAAGTTCGTCTTGAAGCGTTGTCTCCTTCTGTGTAAACAACCAGTTGGTCTTCCTCTAAAAACGACTCCACCATCGGAACAACTGCATTCAGGTAGCCGCCCCCGTTGCCTCTTAAATCAACTACGACACTCTCGACACCCGCTTGGTCCAGTTTCTGCATCGCCGCCTCGAATTCTTCCGCCGTGTTTTGCGCGAATCGCACCACTTTTATGTACCCCACGGCATCATTCAATGGGATAGAGGCGACCACACTGTGGATGGGAATTCGATCTCTACGCAACAGAATTTCTTTGGAATCCCCGGGGCGGTCTAACCCAACAAGAACCTCTGTATTCCGAGGCCCTTTGAGCCATTCCATCACCTTTTTATTGGTTAAATCTGAGCCTGATATTGCGATTGAGTCGACGCTTAAGATCCGGTCTCCGGCGCGAATACCTGCCTTTTCAGATGGTCCACCGGGGATCACAGCTACGACCATCAATGTATCATCTTGTATGATGAATTCCACGCCTATCCCCTCAAAGTTCCCTTCCATTGGCTCCGCCATGGCAGCCATTTCCTCTGCGCTAAAAAACATGCTATGAGGATCCAGTTCATCCAATATCGCATCGACGGCTATAATTTCTAACGCGTCGCGTTCAATCTCATCCACATACAGCCGTTCAATGCGGTCCAGAATGTGAACGACACGCCCACGTTCCGATGAGCCACTATGGGGAACTTCATTACTGGCGTTTTGAGACATCCCAATGAAAACGCCAAGGATGAGTACCAAGGCAAATGCTAAGGGTTGCCAAGGAGGCGCTGGAGAGCGAGGCGGAGCGGATTGATTCACAATGTTTTAGCCTTTCTTATCATCCAATTCCAACGAGGCAATTTCAACGCCAGCAGCTTCCAAGAACTTCAACCCATCAGCATCCTTGTAAGCCCGTTTGTAGACCACCCGGCTAATGCCCGCTTGGTAAATTAACTTGGCACAATCACGACACGGAGATAGTGTGATGTAAAGGGTTGCGCCTTGAGCGCTATTGTTGGACTTTGCCAGTTTGGTAATGGCATTCGCCTCCGCGTGCAAGACATACCAGTGGGTGACTCCCGCATCCGATTCACATGCATTCGGAAAACCCGTTGGGGTTCCATTGAATCCATCAGCAATGATCATCCGATCCTTTACAATCAACGCGCCTACCTGCTTTCGATTGCAATGTGACAATTGAGCCCACTCAACAGCCATTCGCATATACGCTTCATCGTATCTACGTTGCTTAAGAGTGGAATCCGTCGAAGTGGAAGCGCTGTTCATCAAATGCGATTTTTAAAGACTTCTTGAGCGCGTAAAGTTAGGGGTGTAACGCATGCTTCGTAGTTTGGTCTTCTCAAAGAATTAAAAATGCGGATTTACACGCGTACTGGTGATGAAGGCATGACTTCCTTATTTGGAGGGCAGCGTCTTTCGAAAGATGACTTACGCATCGAGGCGTATGGAACCCTGGATGAATTGAATGCTCTTTTAGGCGCATTGGGAGACCATGAATGTGTCGCTCAGAATACTGCGCACATTGACTTTCTTCGAACACTGCAATCCGATCTGTTCACATGGGGCAGTCATCTCGCAACCACCGACCCAGATATGCTTCAACGTCTTCCTACCATTCCGACGACACGTCTGGATGAAATGGAAAAGTGGATGGACCTCCAGTCAGACCCTCTCCCAGAATTGAAGCAATTTGTCATCCCCGGAGGACATCATGCCGTTTCCGCAGCCCATCTATGCCGCGTCGTTTGTCGCCGTGCCGAACGCCGAGTCATTGGCCTGAGTAAAGTGGAGTCCATCCCGGTCCTTTTAATCGCCTATCTCAATCGCTTGAGCGATGTGTTTTTCATTTGGAGTCGCGCTTTGAGCGAGACACTCCAGGTTGCAGAAATACCATGGAAACCGGAATCTTAAAGGGGATACAGGTAAAATTCGACCTGCTTTGATGAGGTTTATGCTAAATTGCTTGGATGTGAACGCGATTCTGCTATTTTTGCGCGCTGAAGCCTGACCCACATGTACTGGACACTTGAACTTGCCTCCTATCTTGAAGATGCCCCTTGGCCGGCCACGAAAGATGAATTAATCGATTTCGCGATGCGAGCCGGTGCGCCTTTGGAGGTGGTGGAAAATTTGCAACAATTGGAAGACGAAGGAGATTCCTTCGAGACCATTGAAGACATCTGGCCAGATTATCCGAGTAAAGAGGATTTCTTTTTCAATGAAGATGAATACTAGCGATTTTATTCGTTGAAATTTTACAGAACAACCGCTCACAAGCGGTTTTTTTGTGCCCAACTATCTCGCATTCGGCCTGGATCAAATCGAAAAAGCAAAAAAGTGGAGCAAGACCGCTGTCCTGCTCCACCTGGCATTGAACTTAAACCACTTCTTCACAAGCCGTCAGGACAAGTGAATTCGTGGTTTTCTACCCACCAGGGAGACCAATCCGCTGGCAATTCAATGTTACGCGATTTAATTCTTGATGCAACGGAATGACCTCAGAATCCCGAGCGATTTGTTTATGCGACTTTGTAGTCAGAAAGCACCTCCCCGGTCAATTTTCCATTGAACCACTCTTCGTCCATTTCTGCACCTAAGCGTTTATAAAAGCCGATCGCAGCTTCATTCCATTCCAACACCTGCCATTCCATTCGTAAATAGCCTCGGTTTGCACTAGCACGAGCAACCTCATCAAACAGGGCTTTGCCAATTCCCAGTCCTCGATGGGACTCCGCTACCATTAAATCTTCCAAATAGCCGCATTTACCTTTCCATGTACTGTACTTCACGTACCACAAGGCCATGCCAACGATTTGCCCTTCAGCTTCAGCCACTTCCAATTCGAAAATCGCTTCAGGACCAAAACCGTCTGCACTCAAAGCTTCTATAGTGTTGACCACCTCGGACTCCGCGCGTTCGTAAATAGCTAAATCGACAATCATGCGGTGAATAGCGGGGACGTCTTCAAGACGGCCAGGACGAATAGTCCAATCTACACGGGTATTTTCCATGCCTGCAAGTTACCCACATGCACCTCCCGACCTTACCTTGCTAGCATGGAATGGCCAAATGCAGCTCCGATAGACTTCGTATTAGCAGTCCCTCTTTTGTGGGCTTTGTGGCGTGGATTCCAGAAGGGGTTCATTGTTAAAGTTGCTTCTTTGATCGCGCTGGTCGCGGGTGTTTTTGCCGGTTTCCATGGTTCGGATGGGCTGGCGGCATGGCTCCATGAAGAATTTGATTGGCCCGAAAGTGTCCTGGCTCTGACCGCCTTTGTTTTGGCATTCACTTTGGTCGTCATTGGAGTTCACATGATCGGTAAAATGATCGAAAAAATCGTCGATCTATCGGCCTTAGGCCTCGTCAATAAATTGGCAGGAATGGTCCTTGGTTTCGTTCAAATGCTATGCTTATTAAGCATTCTCACATTCGCGTTGGACTCCGTTTTCGGAACCCGCGCTTGGGTCCCCGAAAACGCCGCGAAAGAAGCCATTCTATTTCCTCATGTGGAAACGGCCATTGAAATGCTCATTCCCGAAATGCGCCGGGACACGCCATGGGAGGAACTCCGTGATACCCTTCAAAACGGGGTAAACCGGCTAGAAGATACCGTTCAAAACGGGGTCGATAAGCTTGAAAAGCAGTGATGTGGCTTTAGCCGTTGATCCCCAAAGACGTTTTTAGTCGTCCAATTCGGTTGTCCAATTCCTTCTGCGCTTCGACGTAACTGATACTCTGAGCCAATTCTTCAGGCTCCATGCAAACTGAAAAATAAAACTTGATTTTGGGTTCTGTCCCGCTCGGCCGTGCCGTTACGATAGACCCTGCTGAAGTCAAAAATTGAATGACATTCGATGGAGGCAAGGAAATGTTCTCTGTTTTTTGTTCAGGGAAAACTGTTCGTTTCCGTGCTTGATAATCGCGCAACTCCAGAACCTCTTCACCACCCAACTCCTTTGGAGGAGCTGCTCGAAAAGACTCCATCTGCGCAGCAATTTCTTCTTTCCCGGAACGACCTTGGCACGTTTGAGAGACCAATGCCTCCCGATAGAGACCGTGCTCCCGGTGAATGGCCTCCAACTCCCCTAGCAGGTCATTGCCTGATGCGTGGGCGACATGCGCCATCTCTGCGAGCAAGCATGACGCTGCAACAGCATCTTTATCTCGAACCGCATCTCCAATCATGTAGCCATAACTTTCCTCCCCCCCTATGACAAAGCGACCACGGCCTTCTTCTCTTCGAATGACATCCGCAATCCATTTAAAACCCGTCAGGGTTTCATGAACTTTCAGACCAAAACTCTCTCCCAAAACACTCAAGAGATTTGAGGTAACAATGGTTGTGGCTACGAAATCGGTCTGAAGATTCAATTGACCCGCGTTTTTGCGGCCTTGCAAAACATAATGAACCAAGAGTGCTCCGGTCTCATTTCCGTTGAGCAAGCGGAACCCATTCTCTACAGTGACATCAGGGACCGCTATGCCCACTCGGTCCGAATCGGGGTCGGTCCCCATCACCAACTGAGCATTTACCTCCTTCGCCAAGGTGATCGCCTCAGCCAAAGCGGCACCTTCCTCAGGGTTCGGACTGTGAACAGTGGGGAAGTTTCCGTTGGGCTCTCTTTGACTTTCGACAATGTGTACGTTTCGAAACCCTGCATTTTTCAGGGCTGGAATGACAGACGTTGAACCCGTTCCGTGCAAAGGAGTGTAGACCAGCGGCATGTCCGACCCGTTGTCTCGCAGGCTCTGATTTAACCCTAAATCCCGCACCGTTTTTAGGTATGACTCATCGTCACCCTCATTGAGTAGGTGAATGTGCTGCAGGTCCATATCAACAGCCCAACGAACCGAGTTCATGGATGATACACTGCGAACTTCTTGAATGATCCCGTTATCGTGTGGCGGAACAATTTGTCCCCCATCACTCCAATACACTTTATAGCCGTTGTACTCCTTTGGATTGTGACTGGCTGTAATGACAATGCCTGCTGTACAGCCTTTGTTTCGGACAGTAAATGACAATTGGGGCGTTGGACGCAATGCCGGATAGAGAAAAACTCGGATGCCATTTCCAGCTAACACTTCGGCCGCTACACGCGCAAACTCCGGACTCCCATTTCGAGAATCATGTGCAATGGCGACCGATGGACTGGACGAACCCGAGTCCAAAATGTATTGAGCAAGTCCTTGCGTTGTTTGGGCAACCGTATACCGGTTCATTCGATTCGTTCCAGGTCCCATTAGACCGCGCAATCCGCCGGTACCAAACTCCAAATCTGTGTAAAACTGTTCTACAAGCGCATCACCATTTTCCTCGAGAAGTCTCCCCACTTCTAAACGTGTTGCCCCATCAAAGGGCTCCTTCGTCCAAATCGTTGCTCGTTTGCGAGCGTGGTCCTTTAACTCAATCGCATTCATCATCTCTTCATTCTATTGAGTTCGGCCAAGCATTGTTGGAGCTCGTCTTTCCATGATGAAGCCTGTCTGTCCAAAGCCGTCATCAATGGGAGCGGGTCCAAATAAGAATACGAAGGACGACGAGCCTTCGTTGGATATTCACTAGAGCTACAAGGGAGCACAACCTGCTCCACATCACTCAATTCAAAGATTGCATTTGCGAATCCGTGCCAATTGGTCGGGCCTTCAGTTCCATAATGCCAAACACCTTCTGGCAGCCGTTTTGGCGCTTCTATACAATCGATTAGCATGGAGGCAAAGGGACCTACAGCTGTTGGCGCACCCCATTGATCACTGACCACGCGGAGTGGTGATGTCTTTCCGGTCAAATCCAACATCGTCGTTAAAAAATTCTTTCCTACACAATCGTACAGCCAAGCAACCCTGAAAATCCAGTGTTTAGGGTTGGAACCTACTTCTGAAAAGGCCTTTTGGACGGCCGTTTCACCGGCCAATTTTGACGTCCCATACACTCCAATGGGGTGCGGCGTATCCGTTGATTGATAGGGCAACGACGACAACCCATTGAACACGTAGTCAGTACTTACATGAATAAAGTCTACGCCTCTTTTTGCACATGCCTTGGCTAAGTTTTCTGGCCCCTTGGCGTTGACGGCATGAGCCAATTCAGGCTCGTCCTCAGCCTGATCCACTGCAGTGTAGGCGGCAGCATTGATGACACCGTCAGGGGACCATCGTTCAAATGCTTCCAAAACAGCGTGATCATTGGTAATATCCAAGGCATTGCGATCGAGGGCAATCGCCTCTAATCCATTTCGCTGCCCCAACTGCTCAACCAACCGCTTTCCCAATTGACCTTGAGCACCCGTTATGATGATGCGCCTCATGCTCTAAATGTACGAAATGAATTGCGCTCATGCGTTGGCACGCATCGCCTCCACAGGCTCCATCCGAGCTGCTTTCCGCGCGGGAGCCAGGCCGGCGAGTAACCCCGAAGCCACCGCAACGCTGAGTGCGATTACAATACGTGACGGACGCACCTTCAATTCGATGCCAATATCCAGTGTATTGACGATCAGCACGATGGCTTCGATCGCTAACAAAGCAAACAACGCTCCAAACAAACACAGGGCAACCGCTTCGAATAAAAACTGGGTCAGGATAAAGGTGGACTTTGCGCCGATTGCTTTTTGAACCCCAATGATTCGCGTACGCTCACGCACACTCACAAACATGATGTTGGCGATACTGAAACACCCTACGAGAATAGCAAAGATCCCAATGAACCAACCTCCCCATTCCACTTGAGTGAATATGGCATCCAGTATCGAGGTCAACATACCAATTTGATTGATCGAAAAGTCATCTTCTTCGCGTGGCCTCAACCGGCGAATCGACCTGAATTGTTGAATCAGTTCGTCGGATAACTCAGTGGACGAAACGCCCTCCTTAGGCTTCACCATGATACTCGTGCCCTGGGAGTAATTCATTATGCGTGATCCAAACTTAGCCGGCACTAAAACCGCCCGATCAAAGCCATTATTGACCATGGAAGATCCTTGTTGGGAAAACACCCCAATCACCTGAAGCGCTTGCCCTTTGATTTCAACCTCCCGGTCACGGGCATCTTCCCGCCCAAAAAGATCCATGGCAATGTCATAGCCAATGATGGCGATTGGCTGGCCCGAAGCACTTTCAGATGCTGAAAAAAATCGTCCGTGCTCAATGTCCAATGATATTACATCCGGGTAACCATCTGTAACCGCAAGAACTGCGACTCCATCCATTCGGCTATTGCCGGCTTCTATGGAACCGCCCTCTTTTGCCTGAAACGCCACTGTTTCGGCTTTTTGCATGCGCTCACCGAGCAGTTCCATGTCACGAATGCTTACCTCTCTGCGTTGAACATACTTCCACCAAGGGTAATCTTCTCCAAAGGACCACGGCCATTTTTGGACGAACAACACATCGTCATCCAGGATATTAAACGTGCTCTTGAGTCCATCTTCCAAAGAATCGACAACTGCAAAAACAGCGGTAATCATAAAGATGCCGACCATGACGCCCAACAAGGACAAAAAGGTGCGCAATCGGTTCATTAAAATGGCCGACCATGCAAACAAGAAACTCTCACGTAAAAGGCGCAACCACAGCATACAACAAAGCTACAGGTTGAGCCACTCGAAACGCACAGATGCCAAAAAGAAATTGTATTTTTGAACGAAGTTTTGTCCCGTTAACCACCCCTCTTATCCTCCCCATGAACGCACCGCGCCAAATCCAGTCTGCTCTCATTTCTGTTTACCACAAAGAAGGATTGGAACCGATCGTTCGCGAGTTAATCCGACTCGGAATTACCATCTACTCTACAGGGGGGACTCAAGCTGCTTTGGAAGCCATGGGCGCTGATGTTCTGTCGGTTGAGTCCATTACTGACTATCCATCCATTTTGGGAGGGAGAGTCAAGACGTTGCACCCCAAAGTGTTTGGAGGTATTTTAAATCGGAGAGAGTTCGCTCCAGATGCCGCGCACATGGAAGAATACGCCATTCCCGCCATTGATTTGGTGATTGTGGACTTGTATCCATTTGAAGAAACCGTCGCAAGCGGAGGGTCCCACGGTGAGATCATCGAAAAAATTGACATTGGAGGGATTTCGCTGATCCGCGCAGCAGCCAAGAATTTCGAGGACGTTGTCATTGTGTCCAATCAATCGGATTACGGTTCGCTTGTCAACCTGCTTCAAAACGGAGAAGGGGTGACCACTCGAGAGGAACGAAAAGAGCTCGCTTCTCGCGCATTTCGAGTCAGCTCCCACTACGACACACGCATCCATGAATGGATGATTGGCGGCAACGACATTGAGCATTTGAATCTTTCGGAAATGCAATCCACTGCGCTGCGCTATGGTGAAAACCCTCACCAGCCCGGTAAGTTTTTCGGACCCCTTCATGAATTATTTGACCAGCTGCACGGCAAGTCGCTCTCCTACAACAACCTTTTGGACATTGACGCCGCCGTGCAATTGATGTCTGAATTTCAAAATGACGACCCCACGTTTGCCGTCCTCAAACACAACAACGCTTGCGGGTTGGCGACACGAAGCACGCTTCTCGAAGCGTGGAATGACGCGTTGGCTGGCGATCCAGTTTCCGCATTTGGCGGTGTGTTGATCAGTAACCGTGTCGTGGACAAAGCCACCGCAGAATCCATGCATGACTTGTTTTTCGAAGTGGTGATTGCCCCCGGTTTCGACGAGGAAGCACTCGTAGTATTGAAGCAAAAGAAGAACCGCATCATCTTGATTCAAAAGCCGGTCGACATGCCTGAAATTGGAGTTCGATCCGCACTGAACGGATACCTCGTTCAAAGCAAAGACGCGAGAACTGAGGGGATCGATGACCTGAAACTCGCCACCAATGAAAAAGCCAATCAAGAGCAGCTTGACGATTTGATATTCGCGATGAAAGTCACCAAACATACCCGGTCCAATACCATCGTATTCGCGAAAGGACGACAGCTTTTAGGAAGCGGAACGGGCCAGACAAGCCGAGTAGACGCACTCAAACAAGCGGTGGTTAAAGCCAACAATTTTGGATTCGATTTAAACGGCGCTGTCATGGCTTCCGATGCTTTCTTCCCTTTTCCAGATTGCGTAGAGCTTGCTGATCAAGCCGGGATTAAAGCGGTTATTCAGCCAGGGGGGTCGATTAAAGACAATTTGAGTGTTGCGTATTGCGATGAAAACGGCCTCTCCATGTACATGACTGGAGTCCGGCATTTTCGCCATTGATTTCACCGGTATTTTGAGTGCATAAATTCTGACGGCACAACCCGCTCAATCCGCATCCCGCTTGCTTATATTTGGGTGATTCACCCGCGTACGCGCTTCACCACTTTGACCTCTCACTTATGGGCCTGTTCAATTTTTTCATGCAGGAGATCGCCATCGATCTCGGCACAGCCAACACGATTATCTACTATCAGGATAAAGTTGTTGTCGATGAGCCAAGCATTGTAGCGAAAGACCGTTCGACCAACCGCATTGTTGCCATTGGCCGTTTAGCGCAGCAAATGCACGGAAAAACGCACAAGAACATCGAAACAATTCGACCGCTCAAGGACGGCGTTATTGCTGATTTTCAGGCTGCTGAAGAAATGATCAAGGGCATGATCAAAATGATGAATGTGCGTAAAAGCTGGTTCACGCCTTCGCTTCGTATGGTCATCTGCATCCCTTCCGGAATAACCGAGGTAGAAAAGCGTGCCGTTGGCGATAGCGCAGAGCATGCCGGAGGAAAGGATGTCTATCTCATACACGAACCCATGGCCGCAGCCATTGGAATCGGTATTGATGTTGAAGAACCCATGGGCAACATGATCATTGACATCGGGGGAGGCACTTCTGAAATTGCAGTCATTGCGCTCGGTGGCATTGTCACCGATAAAAACATTCGCGTGGCTGGAGATGACTTTACATCGGATATCGAAGAGTATATGCGACGGCAACACAACATCTTGATCGGCGAAAGGACGGCTGAACAGATTAAGATTGAAGTGGGGTCCGCCATGCCTGAATTGGACAATCCCCCTGAAGACTACCCGGTCCGAGGTCGGGACTTGATGACCGGAATTCCCAAGGAAATCTTGGTCTCTTACCGGGAAATCGCACAAGCTCTGGATAAG
>JAPKAW010000132.1 GCA_028825055.1 Flavobacteriales bacterium
ATGATGGATAAGATCAGCAACATTCCAAAAACAGACTTGGTAATGGAAACGTCCCAAACACTCAACTCTTGACCGTCCACATTCGCGGAAATAGATCCGGCTGCCGCAATGGCCTCCCCGTTGTCTCCAATAACATCTTCTGCGTGCATCGTATAATGAACACCTTCCGATGATTGATAATGGCGGTCCGCATGTCCATGGCCTTCGAGAGCGCTGCTCATAAACACCTTGAGTCCGTGCCCTTCAATGTACAGGATTACAGGAAGCGGTATGTGAACATTCCCAAACATGTGGATGTCATGGGCGTCTGCAATGTGATGAATGATAAAATCTCCCGCTTTGAAATCAGCGTGGTCGGCGTGATCGTGATCCGCGTGGTCATGACCGGCATGATCAGTATGGCTTGAATGATCCTGTTCAGTGGTGGCATCATGGTCCGTGTGGTCATGATCTGCCCCCTCAGCGTGCTCTGCATGATCGGTTTGGTCATGGTCTGCACCCTCAGCATGCTCTGCATGATCCGCGTGTCCGTGGTCTTGCGCAACGATCTCTGAGCCGATCGAAGAGACGGCCAAAGTAACCAAGGTAAATAAGGGGAGGATCAAGCGCTTCATGAAAGTCCGTTCATCAGAATTCCGCGCAAAAGTAGTCAACTAAATCCGTGCTGCATAAAGGAAACTCGATTTTCTTCATCGAAAAGGCACACACCCGAATGTTGATGATTCCCTCACCCATGGCTAATTTTCTGAGAAGACGCCACAAGCAAAAAAGTGTTCGCTGCAAAAGCACCAAATAAGCCCAAAGCAAAAGGAATACGATGGACACCTCCAACTGCGACGAGGTAATAGGTTACAATCGCTAGAGATGTTAGCATTTTTGCCGCGGTCGCGCCATTGACTGCTGTTACAAACTGCATAGGGGACTTGGTCGCAGCGCGCACAATCCAACCAAACAACAGGAGGGTTAAAACCGCATAGCCAGCGACCAACATCGCCCACGCCCAAGTCGACGCAAATTCCGAGAAAGCCGGAATAAGATGACCCAAGGCGTAAAGCCCAAAGTTCACGAGTAACGACGTTTGAATAAAAGCCTTCATTTAGAAAGTTCTCTAATGACCAACCAAATCGCGAAAACAGTTCCTAAAACCCCACCCAATAATGTCCCAATTGGGATTTGATAGCTTGAATGAGCATCCCATCTTCTGCCCAACCAAACAAAAAAACCAATACTACCAGCCATAGTAAACACCATGGATGAGAATCTCAGGATTCCATTCCGATTGTCAGAGTCTCGCTTTGGAGGGGTTGGCATTGACCTTTGAGGTCAGACCGCTGCAGGTTGCTGAGCGCGAACCTTTTCCTTTGAACGCATCGAATCTCCTTGTGTCTTGTCCAAGTTGCGATCTTGTCGCATGTCCTTGACTTTAGAGGCTAGGTGCAGGTTTCCTGTAGCTTGAGCGCCATTCTCAACGGACAGCTGTCCGTATTGAATCTCACCGTGTACTCGGGCTGTAGACTTCAAAACAAACAACTCTTGTACTACGATTTGGCCTTCAATAGCACCTTCAATTTCACAATGGGCGCAAGAGATGTTTCCGCTTACACGTCCTGTAGCACCGATGACCAAGCGTCCTTTGGTGACCAATTCACCTTCAAACGTGCCGTCAATGCGCACATTGTTTTCACTTTTCAATACACCTTCAAAAGAGGTGCCTTCAGCAATCCGATTGACCACATGATCTGAGGTCGACTCGGTGCGATTTGATTTCTTAGATGTACCAATCATAACACAAAGTTAATTCACAAGGTTCGTTTTTCAGCCGAATCATTTGGTTCCCTGTAAGTAAACTTCTTCAAACCAAATGATGTAGCTATCAAGTTGCTTGTTCTTGAATAACTCTACGTAATTCTCTGTTGAGATTACGAAGTTTCGATAGCCTGAAGAGTTAATCGTTTTTAAAGCTTCATTGTTGTTATTGAAAACCTCGAAGTAGTCCAAGCTATAGTCTTGACGAACGAAGCTTTTGATCAACACGATTTGGAAGTTGCGATCAATTAGATTGGCTGTTACCCTGAGTTCTTGTGATTTGTAATACTCCGTGTTAAAGTCAGCAATGGTCGCCCGTAATTCCTCCACATTCCCTCGGCCCACAGGAACCAGCATTCCAAAATAATGCTCGAGATAGGGCTTGTGTTCCCAAGGGATTTCCACAACCTCTTCTTTTTTACCTTCTGTTTCTTTTGGTTTCTTTGGCCCTCCTTGGCCCAATGCAAATAATGTCTCCTGCGCAAAAATCCCCTCCTCAGATTCTTCACACTCACGTACAACATCCATGAGTGCATCGTAATAAGCCTCTCGATCACCACCCGCATAAGCGCTTAAACCTCCAATACATTGTGCACGTAACAAGCGGTAATGGCATAGGTAACTATTGATTGGTTCGGACTCTAAGACATCATTGCATGCCAAGAGAGTTTCTTGATAGGCCTTCGCATAATAACGCAATAAATGACCTTCGTAAACCAACCGCTGTTCCTCTTTGATCATTTCCTGTTCATCCGCAAACTCAGGGTTTTCAATAAGCAAAGACCACTCTGTGTTCGGGTACCGATCAAGGACCAAAGCCGACCAGTATTCCGAGTTACACGTTTCACAGAAAGGACTTATGAAGTTTTCCTCAACCTCTCTCTGCAAATAAGTGCGGTAAAGTTGATAGTAAGTCGTTGGATGAAACTCACTGTCATCCATTCGTTCTATCAAATCCGTCCAAGTATCAATGGCGTTTTCTAAGTCACTTAGCTTCTCCTTGTAATCAAGTCCAGCGTTGTAATAGGCCTCGGCAATCATCGCTATTGACGCTTCCCGTTCGATGCTATCACAAGGCAGCCCTGAAAGCAACTCTTCTTCGGACGGAATACCAACAGGCTCACTTTCAGCCGCCTGGTCTGAGGTCCCCAGCATCCCTTCGCTTCCGGCGCTCAATTCACTTGCAAATGCCGCCATCATTTTCATCGACCTTCTCCAATTATCCTCCAATATCCGGTCTCCCCAATAGTCTCTAAAATTCCTTCTTCCCGCAACTTTGAGTTGACTATTGTATGGCCAAGCCATCCCAGAACCGATGTTGCCTGCGGATTCCATTTCAGCAGCAGCAGCCTGCTCAGCAGCGATACGTTTTTGCTCCTCTTCCGCTTCCAAATCCTCGATAATCTGCCGAATCTTATCATAGCGGTCTTCTTCGGTCATATCACAAATAGCCAGAAGACTGTCCTGTGTGGATATAATCACGAGGTTGTCGACCAAATCAGTCAGGTTGTCCGCCATGGCATCCACCTCTTCAAATCGCTCATTTTCATCTTCCATGAAGGTTCGAGCGCTGTCGTAATATGCTTGGGCATTGGTGTAATCCAAATCCTCCATATAAAGATCGCCCAACCGCAGATAACTCTTCATCCTCTGACGGCTGTTGTCTGTGTTCGCTAGTAGAGACTCCAATAACAACTCCACCCCGTCATCTCGCCGTCGTTCTTCTAACGCTAAAGTGGCAAGAGCATAGAAAATTTGATCTCGGTAGATTTCGTTCTTGTCGTCATCCAACATATCATCGAGCAACACAATGATGGGTTCGCTGTTTCCCCCACGGCGGTCAAATGCCATGGCTTGCTTTATTTTTGAGTAAAACTCCAACTCATACGGAGTCCTTAAATCAACCACCTGATTGTAGCGCTCGATCGCGTCTAGAGCTTGACCGCTTGCTTCATAGCACTGGGCTAAAATGAACAGCGTTCGGGCTTTATCTTGTTTTTTATCCGTGTAGAACAAGGATTTCTCAAGTTTTATAATCGCGGCTTCGACTTCATTGTTTTTTAGATGATATGAAGCGTATACCTGATAAACATAAGCGCGGATTGAGGGGTCCTCGACTTGGTCAATTTGGGCTGCTTTGATCAGGGTGTTGCTGGCGCGAACACGGTCACCCATCGCCATATATGTCCGTGCCATCCAAGCATTTGACCAAGCTTGAGCGTCAGGATAATCCAATGTTCGGACGAGGTATTGGAAAATTTCAAGCGCCTTCTCCTCATCACCTTTGATTAAATGTGCCCGAGCGATGATATCATAATTCTCGTCAATCCATTTATTGAGCTCCGGTCTCTTCAAATCTTTTTGATCACGACGAGAGGGTGACATCGTGTGTTTATCAACGACGTTCGTGCACTTCTCAATGGCACGTTCCATGAGCGGGTACACCTGCTGCGCAGTTGACTCGTCCACGGGGGGGAATACGGGCAGTATTTCATCCCAATTCTCTTCATACCCCTCACGCAGCGTCACATCTGCCTCGTCCATCGCTTCCATGGCATAGAAGTAACCATTGAAGCGCGCATTGGTGTTGTGGTATACGCGGTACATCACACCATCACGCGTGTTGGAGCAGCCCGAAAGGGACAACGCAATGAGCGCTACGACAAACGGAAAAAAGAAAAACTGTTTTGACTTGTTCATGACCCGGAGCTCCAACGGAGAATCCGCTAAATTATTCCAAAGAATCCGAGGAATTGCGAAGAAGAGAATATCTCTTCCGAAGACTTCTATGAATCACCGATATTTGCGCTGTGTCAAAGACCCCGCCCAAGTCCAAACGAACCTGGTGGCTACAGCCGTTTCGCCTCACTTTACTAGAAGAACAGTCGTTTTCTGAACGATGGCAAATCTCCATTACCCGGTGGGGGGCTGCGATCACTCTGATGCTGATTCTTTTTTTAATTTGTGGATTAACCTACACTGTTGTCGCTTGGACGCCCCTTCGTGAGAAAATCGTTCCCGGATATGTTAGCGAGGACTCCCGGAAACAAGCAATCGCAATGGAAAACCGCGCTGATAGCGCCCTCCTCGTTCTAGAACAAAACCAGCGATATCTTTCTGTTTTAAAAGCATTGTTACAGGGTGATGTTCTTGATCTTCCTGGTGAAGTCGACCGATTGATTCAATTAGAAGAGGATACCGCTGTCATCGCGCTCCAAAATTGGGAATTACCAAAGGAAGATGTGTCGCTTCGCAACCTCGTAGAAGAAGAGGATCGTTTTGTTTTGCAACGGGGACAATCCGAACTGAATCCAAACCGAAGCATTCCTTACCCTCCAATTCAAGGAACTGTGTCTTCTTCTTTTGATGCGGCCTCAGGCCATTATGGGGTGGACTTTGTTGCACCGGAAGGCTCCATTATTCACGCCGTGGACGATGGGGTTGTCGTTCTAGCTTCTTACACTTCAGACGGGGGGTATGTCGTGAGTATTCAACACGAAGAAAATCGACTCTCCGTGTATAAACACAACAAGTCGTTGCTTGTGGAGTCAGGTGATCGCGTGATTGTGGGTGATCCGATTGCGGTACTTGGAAGCACTGGAAATCATAGCACTGGCCCTCACTCCCATTTCGAATGGTGGGTTGGCGGACAACCGTTAGATCCCGCCA
>JAPKAW010000133.1 GCA_028825055.1 Flavobacteriales bacterium
CAGGGTCTATTTTACCGGGTCATGGAGGCGTTTTGGATCGCTTTGATGGTTTTCTTTTTGCGGCACCAATCTTCGCTTTATGGGTCCATTATTTTGATATTCAATTCTTCTTTTATCTGTTAGTCATATGACGTTTCATCGCGAGGGAATTCCTACTTTATTGGTTGTTTTGATGCTTGATGCCGGACTTGTCTGGTTGGCTTTGCTGTTTTTCCCAATATGGTTGTTGGTTTTGGTTTGCTTTGCAGCGCTGATTCTGCTTGGCCTTATTCTAAATTTTTTCCGGATGCCTCATCGGCCGGTGGGAGAAGTGTCAGAGCGGCAAATGATCTGTCCTAGTGATGGTAAAGTGGTAGTGATCGAGGAAGTGGAGGAGACGGAATGGTTCAAGGATCGGAGAATTCAGGTGAGTATTTTCATGAGCCCGTTGAATGTGCATGCGCAATGGTCTCCCATTGCGGGTAAGGTTTTGGCATCGCGCTACCATCCGGGGAAGTTTTTGGTCGCATGGCATCCGAAGAGCAGCACGGAGAACGAACGAACGACGCATGTGATCGAAGGAAAGCACGGTGTGGTTATGTTTCGACAAATTGCAGGTGCTGTGGCAAGGAGAATTTGCTGGTATCTAAAAGAGGGCGATGAGGTTGGCCCAGGGCAGGAAGTTGGATTCATCAAATTTGGATCTCGCGTGGATATTTTTCTTCCGCTTGACGCTGCGGTGCAGGTGAAATTGGGTGATATGGTTGTTGGACGGGAGACCCCATTGGCTCAATTGCCCGTTTGAGTGGATAAATTCTATTCACAAAACCGTGGTTAATTGCGTGTTTTGCGGTACTTTTTCATCGCAAAACCCTATTTCATGAAGCATTTTACTCTTGCAGCCATGGCAATATGCCTAGGCTTTTCAGCTGTTGCTCAATCCCCTGTTGCGACAGGGAATCAACTCTTAGACGGTGTACCGCAAATGGCCCCAGCTCTTCGGACTGCCGCGCCTATGCCCACCATGGCCATTTCCGATTTTTCCGATCGACCACAGCAACCTTTGGAGGGGCATTCCTCTACGGATGTAGAGCACTACATGTCGAGAGAGCTGGTTGTAGAGCGTCAGGTGATTGGATATACGCAATACGATTTGCAATCCAATGCGGCCATTGATGATCGTATGGCTGGAGGAGCTGACGCTGTCTCAGCGGCGTGGACGATGAGTTTAGAATTGACTCCATTTGATGATCGCGGCACAGGATACAACTTTCATAATGGAAGTGTTTGGAACGAAATTCCATATGAACGGATCGAAGCAACGCGCATTGGTTGGCCATCAATTGTGCACACAGCGAATGGACGCGAAGTTGTTTTGAGTCATGCCGGTATCGACACGCCTTTGCACATGGCTTGGCGCGATGCCGGATCAGGTGCTTGGTCAGAGGCTTCTATTGAAAGCGATTTGGAAGTCGGTAAGCTGTGGCCTCGAATGGCTGCTGGAGGTGAAGACGGTAATAGCTTGCACGTTATTTGTATTTCCACACCTGCTGCCAACGGCGGGGCTGTATTGAATGGTCAAGATGGCGCGTTATTGTACTACCGTTCTCAGGACGGAGGAGATACGTGGGACATCACGGATATGATTTTCTCTGAGCTGGATAGTTCAGCATTCTTTGCGTTTAGCGGCGACACTTATGCGATCCACGCTCGGGGCAACACGGTTGCTTTTGCAGCGTTCAATGACTTTGCAGATTCGTTTGTGATGATCAGTCAGGACAACGGCGATACGTGGGAGCAGCAATTGTTGGTAGACTTTCCTGTTGATCTCTATGAAGTCGATATGGGCCTTCCTGAGATTGGGGAGGATTACAACGAAGACGGCTTGTTTCAGGAATTTTTCAATGCGGACGGCGCGGGTGATGTGCATGTAGACGGATATGGTCAAGTGCACGTCTCGTATGGTTCCATGTACTACATGGATGCTGATACGATCGATGGTACAACAAGTTATTTTCCTGGCACGAATGGCTTGGCTTATTGGAATGAGACGATGGGCCCCGATAGCGCGCAAATCGTAGCGTATTCTTATGATATTGACGAGAGTGGAACCCTCGACTTCGAAGATGAAATTGCCGCGTATTATGTGGGTTGCGCGGCATTCCCGTCCATGGCTTCAGATGCCTCTGGAAACATGTACATCACATACTCCGCCATCATGGAGAACTTCAGTACGGGAGTCCAGAACTACCGACACCAATACGTGATTCATTCGATGGACGGTGGCCTAACGTGGAATACAGAAGAGGCTTGTGACTTGACTCCGGATGTTGATTTTGATGGCTACGAGGCTGTATTTGGGAGCATTGCCCCGGACGTAGTGAATGGTACGTTAGAGATTATCTACCAGCGTGATTTCGAACCTGGATTGCACGTTCGAGGAGATTTGGATCCGATTGATATCAATGACATCGTTCATCTGCGGGTTCCTGCGGAAGATTTGGGAGATTGCGGTGATATTGATTTTGAAGATTGGGTGGGATTTGCTGAACCAATAGACGCACAGGATATTATGATGTACCCAAACCCTGCTTCTGACCAAGTAGAATTGATCATTGACCGTCCAGGTTCTCATCAAATCACGGTTATGAATGCGACGGGTCAGGTTGTTCATGCATTTCAGACAGCGGCTATTTTGGAGCGTCTTGACGTGAGCACATGGGCTCCTGGAATTTATTTTGTGAACGTAGCTCAAGGCGACCAAAGCACGGTTGTGCGTTTGGCTGTGCAGTAAGTACGATTCCTTTAGAGAAAAGCGGCCTGCCCTTTTGGGTGGGCCGTTTTCTTTTTTGTGCGAGTTGAGTGCAGGACGCTCCGTATTAATTTTGTGCCATGCTTGCTGAAATCATTACGGTCGGAGATGAACTGCTATTGGGTCAAACGATTGATACCAATTCGGCATGGATGGGAGAGAAATTGGCGCTTGCGGGAATTGCCGTTGAACGGATTACGACACTGTCTGACGAGCCTTCAGCTTTAGTTGCAGCGTTGGATTTGGCGCTCGAATCTAAGGGGTTGGTGCTGATTACAGGAGGGCTTGGTCCCACGGTTGATGACAGAACGAAACAAGTTCTTTCAACCTACTTCAAGGCGCCCTTGGTTCAAAATGACCAGGTATTAGCAAACATCACACACTGGTTTTCCGAGCGTGGCTTTCCAATGTTGCCTACAAATGTTGATCAAGCGCTACTTCCCGATACGTGCGAAGTTTTGCCAAATCCACAGGGGACAGCCCAAGGAATGTGGTTTTCCGTTGAGGGTACGGATCAAGTGGTCGTGAGCATGCCTGGCGTTCCGTATGAAATGAAAGGAATTATGCTGGATCAGGTGATTCCCAGATTGGTTGCACGATTTTCGTTGCCTACACGCTACTATCGAACCGTTTTAACGCAGGGTATAGGAGAGAGTTTTTTGAGCCAACATGTGGCCTCATGGGAGGTCGGTCTAGTGAATCGGGGCGTTTCTATTGCGTATTTACCCGCTCCGGGGCAAGTTCGGGTCCGGTTGAGTGCCGTATCTGAAAATCGAGATGAAGCGGTCCGTTTGGTTGAACAGGAGCTCTCAGATTTCAAATTACGTTGCGGAGAATGGATTGTTACGGATGTAGAGGGAGAGTCACTCGCAGAAGCCGTAGTCCGTTTGTATTCAGATTCAGGGATGACCTTTGCTGTAGCCGAATCGTGCACCGGAGGAGCGATAGCGGCGAGTATTACCGCCATTGCTGGTTCTAGCGCTTGCTTTGTTGGTGGAGTTGTTTCTTACGTCAACCAGTTAAAAATTAGTCTGTTAGGAGTGTCTCCCGATGCGTTGGAAACGCATGGTGCCGTGAGTGAGTCCGTAGTGAAGGAAATGGCCCAAGGAGCGTTGCGGATTACCGGCGCGGATTTTGCCTTGGCAACATCAGGAATTGCAGGTCCTGGAGGAGGCAGTGAACAAACACCGGTTGGGACGATTTGGATCGCAATTGCTGGGCCAAGTGGAGTGGAAGCCCGTTTGTTAAACTTTGGACAAAATCGGATTCGGAATATCGAAAAAACGCGTTTAGAAGGACAAGCGTGGCTCTTGAGAAAATTGAAGCAATATAAAAGCGCTGCCGATTGAGGGTAAAGGTTGGATGAGTGGCTTTTCTTTCGTTTCTTTGCGCTCTCTAAAAGTGAAGCTATGAGCCGCATTTGTCAACTCACCGGAAAAAAAGTTATGGTCGGAAATAACGTATCGCACTCCAAGCGGAGAACGAAGCGTACGTTTTATCCAAACCTCCAAAAGAAGCGTTTTTTCAACGAGACAGACGGAACGTTTGTAACGTTACGCGTTTCAGCAGCTGCGATGCGAACCATCAGCAAGCTGGGATTGGTCGCAGCAATTGCACAATCTAAAGCCAAAGGGCTGTTCAACGAACGATGAAGACTTAGTCGATCGTCTTGATTTGTTGGAACAAAAAAAACCCGCTACGAAGCGGGTTTTTTTGTGGGCAAACGTGGCGTTCTTCAACGCCATCAGAATCAGTTGTCTCCGAGAATCAATGGTAAGCCGTCTTTGGCTGAACCGATGACAACCACCTTGGTGTTGGGGCTATTGGCAAGCGCTGAAGTGGCTTCGATGCCTTTCCACTTTAGGAGCTCTTGGCTAATGCCTTTTGACACGATGGCCTGATAGTCGCGAATACCTTCGGCTTCAATTCGCATACGATCAGCTTCTTTGGAGGCTTTTTCCAGACGGAACTCATATTCTAACGACTCTTGTTCTTGTTGTAATTTTCGTTCAATAGCTGCTTCTAGAGTTTTGGGCAAACGAATGTTACGAATCAAAACGTCATTGAGCCGCAGGTAGTTCTCAGAGAGCTTCTCTTGCATTCGAGCGTCAATTTCAGATTGAATCTCATCACGACGTGTTGTGTTGAACTCTTCTGGCAAATATTTGGCAATGACTTCACGTGCGACTGACCGCATTGCAGGCACAACTACTTTTTCTTCGTAGCTGCGACCTCGTTGAATTTCGAGCAAGCCCAAGTTTTCAAACTGGGGTTGATAGAAAACGGTCAAGTCCATTTCAATTTTAAGTAAATTGGAACTGAGGACTTCGATGCGCTCCATGCGTTCCTTTTGGCGGATTTCGTATTCATAGACCTTATTCCAGGGTGCTTTGATGTGAAAACCACTACCTAATGGTGTTTCCGTAGTGTCTACGCCATTGGAAAAGGTGTGAAAGACGAGTCCAGCATAGCCGGATGGGATCGTGACAGTGAGTGATCCCCATAAGAGGAGGATAGGGCCTAGAACAATCGCAGCGATCATAAGACCGCGGACGCGAGCGGGATTGGGTTGTTGTGACATAAGGCGAATTTACATGGCGAGTCCTGCACTCGAAAGGCTTTGTGCTTTTTTGGTGCCATAAATATGGGTGTGTTGTGAACACTCAATATCC
>JAPKAW010000134.1 GCA_028825055.1 Flavobacteriales bacterium
TTGGTAAAACAACCACTGCGATCAATTTGAGCGCCTGTTTTGGTGTCTTGGAATTTAAAACACTCTTGGTGGATGCCGATCCACAAGCCAATGCCACCTCCGGCTTAGGACTCGATCCATCCGCTGTTACCGGCGGGACCTATGAAGCGCTTCTCGGAACAGCCTCTGTCCGTGAAAACATCGTCAAAACCTCCTCTCCCAATTTGGATTTACTGCCTGCGAGAATCGATCTTGTTGGAGCTGAGATTGAACTGATTTCTGTGGAAGAGCGTGATTTTCAATTGCGCAAGTCCCTTGAATCGGTAGTGGACGATTACGACTTTATCATCATCGATTGCTCACCAAGCTTGGGATTGATTACTGTCAATGCGCTGTGTGCCGCTCATTCCGTTTTAATTCCAGTTCAATGCGAATACTTTGCATTGGAAGGACTCGGAAAGCTGCTCAACACCATCAAAATCGTACAAAGTCAATTGAACAAAGCCTTGGATGTGGAAGGCATTTTATTAACGATGTATGACACTCGGTTGCGGTTAGCCAATCAAGTAGTTGATGAGGTCCGCACACATTTTCAAGATTTAGTGATGAATACCATTATTCATCGCAACACGCGTTTGGGAGAAGCGCCTAGTTTCGGGGAGTCCATCATCATGCATGACGCTTCGTCCAAAGGATCCGTCAATTACCTCAATCTCGCAAGGGAAATTCTTCAGCGCAATAAGCTGACTCAATTGTCTGACGAGGAGAAGTACATTCCCGTTCCAAATAACTGAGATGTCAAAGAGGCAAGTATTGGGACGCGGTCTAGGAGCCCTGCTTGAAGGAGCTCCTTCATTACCGGAGTCCACTTCCACTCAAAGCAGCGCTGTTTCTCCTCCCATTATCGGGAATATGGCCGGCTCCATTGCGCTGCTTACCATTGGTCAGATAGAAGCCAATCCCGACCAGCCCCGAAAAGACTTTGATGAAGAGGCCTTGGGAGAATTGGCTCAAAGCATTCGAGAACTCGGAATCATTCAACCCATTACGGTTCACCGTATTCGAGCAGAGAAATACCAAATAATCAGCGGAGAAAGACGCTTTCGAGCAGCACAAATTGCAGAACTTGATGCCGTTCCTGCCTACATCCGTGAAGCTGATGACCAAACACTCCTTGAAATGGCCTTGGTGGAGAACATCCAGCGGGAAGACCTGCATGCCATCGAAGTTGCCATTTCATTTCAACGTTTGATCGAAGAATGCAATCTGACTCACGAAGCATTGGGGATGCGGTTGGGGAAAAACCGCACAACCATCACGAATTACATGCGGCTGCTGCAGTTGCCCTGGGAGATCCAAGTAGCAGTTCGAAACAAAACTATTTCCATGGGCCACGCTAGAGCACTGGTTTCCATTGATGATAGCGACTGGCAAAAGGAGGTGTTCTTACGCATACAGGGCGAAGGACTTTCGGTGAGGGATACGGAACAGCTCGCACAAGCCCGCAAATTCAAATCGGCTCCAAGCAAAAGGCGCTCAGGGCTTTCCTTTGATCAGCAGAAAGTACAGGCTGATTTGCGTTTAAAATTTGGAAAAAAAGTGATGCTTCGCTCTCTTCCAGATGGAGCAGGAAAAATTGAAATCCCTTTTGGTTCGACAGACGATTTGGACACCATCTTGCGTTCACTAGACCTATAACCAAAATGGTGTCAATGGCCGCTGCTTTCTCGTTTCGCTCAATGGTATTGGTTGCCTCTATTTTGATCGCCTTTGGCGCTCAAGGTCAAACAACTCAAGTCGAGTCCTCGGCAACCGAGAGAATCAAACGCACAACGCGCATGGCGGCGTTTCTGCCCGGCTCAGGCCAAGTGATCAACAAGAAATACTGGAAGGCTCCCATCGTTTGGGGAGGATGGATATACTGTATCAGCGCGATTCAGTTCAACCAGCAACAGCTCAATCTATACCGCAACACCATCATCGCTGACGGAAACGGCACAGAATTGCCTGACCCGAATATAGGAGGCTCTGAGTCGGAATGGCGTCAGCTTGAAACAGCGTATCAAAAACAGCGAGACTTATCTTACTTAGCGCTTGCAGGTGTTCACCTATTGAGCATTCTTGACGCCCATGTAGATGCCAATTTGATGTCATTTGATGTGGGAGAAGACCTATCCTTGCATCTTGTTGCAATCCCCATGAGCATTACACCAGTAGCCTCCGCTTTTGGCATTCAATTCAACTGGAACCTCGGGAGGATTCAGCACAGCGAACTAGCCGACCATCTTCCACACACCTCCAAGTCCCTTTGACGTAATCCATTCCGCTATGAATCTTATCCCTTGGATTTTACTCTTGTTGCTGCTTCTCGAGCACCTCATTTTCTTGCCACGTGTTTTCAAACGTGCTGGACATACTCCTTGGCACGGCGCCATACCAGGCCTGAATTATTGGACATGGCTCAAGGTCATTGGTCGACCCTGGTACTGGATCTTTTTACTCATTATACCGGGCATCAATTTGGCTATGCTCGTGATTATGCAAGTTGAATTGGGTATTGTTTTCAATCAACGCTCGACCGCTGATCAATGGAAAATGGGCGTGCTTCCATGGATGTT
The DNA here is from genome assembly GCA_028825055.1 of Flavobacteriales bacterium. Classification (GTDB taxonomy): domain Bacteria; phylum Bacteroidota; class Bacteroidia; order Flavobacteriales_D; family Sanyastnellaceae; genus UA16. Next base: position 2,598 of record JAPKAW010000134.1, read on the forward strand.
TATCCCTCTTTTGTCCAAATCGGATAAAAAGCTTGTGGGCTCAAGGGATTGGTCAAAAAAGAAGAAGTCTGTCGGACGCGAATGGAGCGAATCCATACTTTGGGCGTTGATCGTAGCTAGTGTGGTCCGGGTATTTTTCTTCGAAGCGTTCACCATTCCGACAGCCTCCATGGAAGGCAGTATGCTCGTAGGTGACTATCTCTACGTGAGCAAAACTGCTTACGGCGCAAAGGTCCCGCAGACACCCGTCGCCGTACCGCTGATACACAATGCGTTACCCGGGTCCTTAACCCCGAGCTATACATCATGGTTTTCGTTGCCATTCATGCGTCTTCCAGGATGGAAAGATGTCGAGCGCTATGACGCTGTCGTATTCAATTTCCCCCACGGAGACAGCATCGTAATCGACCCTCAGTTGGTTGGACACGATTATTACGGAATCTTAAGAAGAGAAGCCATTTCACAATGTCAAGGAAATCTTGATGTATTTGAATCGGACCGCAAGACCTATATCGATTTAGCGCGCAAGTCGATGGCCTCCAAATACGGCATAGCAAGCAGGCCGTTAGATAAGTCTGAGAACTACGTGAAACGTTGTGTGGCCTTACCAGGTGAAACGTTAGAAGTAATCGATGGCATGATTCACATCAATGGTGAGGCCATCATTCCACCTGACGGAGTGCAATTCGAATACCGTGTCATCTTCAATACGCAACTTGACGCACGTCGTGCCATCAAAGGATTGGAATTAACGAATGTAGATCTTGGGTCCGCTCGAAAAGAGGGAGATCAAATCGAGGTCTTACTTGCGTTAACCGATGCCGAAATGTTACTCCTCAAAAATGGTTCACTCGCTCAATCAATCGTGCGGATGGATGTGAGCGGTCGACAAGGATCCAATGAAATGTTCCCCAATGTCCGTTCGGCTGAGTTTGACCAGTGGGATCCAGACCATGTCGGTCCAATCCTACTTCCCAAAGCAGGCTTGACGGTCACCCTCGACCAGCGAAATCTTGACCTTTATCGACGAGTCATTGATGTTTATGAAGGCCATGATCTTCAAGAAATCAACGGTACGATCAGCATCGATGGAGTGGAAACAGATCAGTACACGTTTGAATTGGACTACTACTGGATGATGGGAGACAATCGCCATCGTTCTGCAGATTCTCGTATGTGGGGATTTGTTCCCTCTACACATGTCGTGGGACGAGCTTCATTCGTTTGGTTTTCCAAGCAAAACGAAGCACAGCATGGAGAAAGTAAAATTAGATGGAACCGCATGTACAAGTCGGTCAAGTGACAGCTATTCTGCCGCTCTGCCCCTTCCCACCGCTTCATTGGTGGTTCTTGGCGCTGGGACACCATGCTGGCTCGAGTATCATAGCGACCAACGAATCGTTTGTAAAACAGTCGTTTCGAAATCGCTTGCAGCTGGTACAGGCTGACGGGGTGTTTAACGTGTCTTTCCCTGTCAAGCAAGCTTCAGATTCGCTCAATATGATGACGAACACTGTTGTTTTGTCATCCCATGTTCAGCCGAAAGTCCTCTGGCGAAGCATCCAAACCGCCTATGGTGCAGCTCCGTTCTTCGAACATTTCGCCCCAGAATTAGAAGCGCTTTGGCTTCAATTCTTACCCGCTAGTCAGGATGATGGCAAATTGCTCTCCGATTGGTGCCATGCCACACTTCACTGGATGGCAACCACGTGCAATTGGACGCTCCCCTCAATTTCTGAAGATCCCATTGCATTTCAACCCCAACTCGATTTGCGCGAACGCCAGGCCCTTAGAGGACATGGATGGACGTTCAACCGGTACACCCAACTGTACGAAGATCGACAACCCTTCGTTGGAGGATTGTCAGCATTGGACGCACTTTTTATCCTAGGCCCGAATGAATTGAATTCGCGCTTACCTGAGTTGGTTCAACAACCCGCTCGAGTTGATTAAATTTGCCGCATGAACGCACCGAATGACTCCCTAAACCGCACTGCTCTTTACGAGAGCCACTTGAAAATAGGGGCTAAAATGGTGCCTTTTACTGGGTTTGAAATGCCACTATCCTATGCGGGATTAGTCGAAGAGCACCACTCAGTACGAAATGCCTGCGGTATTTTTGATGTTTCACACATGGGTGAATTTCGCATTCAGGGTCCCGAAGCACTACTCCTTGTTCAGTGGGTCACTAGCAACGATGCTTCTGTGTTGGACTCGGGACAAGTACAATATAGTTGCATGCCCAATGGTCGAGGCGGCATAGTCGATGACTTGCTCGTGTACTGCATATCAAAGGAAGAGTTTATGCTCGTTGTCAATGCCTCAAACCGAGTCAAAGATTTCGATTGGATCACCTCTCAAAACCAATGGAATACCACCGTTGTCGATGAATCCGACGACTGGTCATTGATTGCAGTACAGGGGCCCCATACAGCAGATTTATTGCAACCCTTCTGCGACTTACCAGATCTGGACAAAATGAAGTACTATACGTTTTCCCAGAGCAACGTGTTTGGACATCAAGGCATCATCAGCGCTACAGGCTACACTGGATCTGGCGGTTTTGAATTGTATATCAGGCACGATGCAGCTCCGTCCATTTGGGAAGGTTTATTGCTTGCCGGTGCAACACCATGCGGATTGGGAGCTCGAGATACCCTGCGCTTGGAGGCAGGGTTTTGTCTCTACGGAAACGACATCGACGAGACCACTTCTCCGATCGAAGCGGGATTGGGATGGATTACCAAATTCAATGGTGACTTTGTGGATCGTGATCATCTCAAAGCACAAAAAGAACAAGGTACAGAACGTATTCTGAGAGGGTTTAAGATGCTTGAACGCGGGATTCCACGACAGGGATACGC
>JAPKAW010000135.1 GCA_028825055.1 Flavobacteriales bacterium
CTTGCTCAATGCCTGGTTTCTGGTTCGCTGAGTATTCAAGACCCAGCTAAAAAATCCATCCGATAGGCCACTGTTTTCACCCGCTTTTGGCCGCTTGAATTTTGCTGGGTGTGTTGATCGCCCGAAGTGTCAGGAGCAAAGACCTCGGGCAACCGCCGCACCACTCCGGCTGGAACTCCTGCCGCGCGCAGCGCTTCTTCTAAGGGGATTTTATTCCAAGGTTGTGCTTGCTCTGAGAGCAAGGGGACCAAATCGTTGCGGTGTTTAACCCGCATTGCATTGGTTTGAAAACGGCTGTCTTCAATGAGTTCTGCGCATTCAAGCACACGGCACAATCCTGCAAATTGACGGTCGTTTCCAACGGCTAGCACCAGCCATCCATCAAGGCACTGTAGCAAATCACCATACGGCGAAATGTTGGGATGGGCGCTTCCATTGCGTGTAACATCCGCTCCATTGATCAGCCAATTTGTTGCTTGGTTGGCCAAGGCTGAAAGCCCGCTAGCTTCTAGCGAAACCTCCGCGAAGATGCCGGAATGGCCAGCAGCACGCTCGAGTAACCCTTCGTAGACGGCCGATAGAATTTGTTGGGAAGCCAAGATGTCCATCAGCGCGACGGGCATGCGTGTGGGAGGCGCATCCGATTGGCCGTTCATGTGCATGAAGCCAGTTTCTGCTTGGACCACGACATCATAGGCGAGTCGTTCAGGAGCGCTCGGGAATCCCACGAGTCGCACATGAATAAGATGCGGGTGCCGTTGCGCAAGGTCCTGCGGTGTCAGGCCAAATCGCTCCAAATCGCTCGCTTTAAAGTTCTCTAATACCACGTCGTGGGATGCAAGGGCTGCATCGAGCCAATCCCGACCGGCATCAGTGCGCAAGTCTTGCCAAGCGATTTCTTTGTCTCCGTTGGCTGCTTCGTAGTAAGCCGAAGTCTTAGACTCTGGAGATTCGTTGGGCATTTTCCAACTCCGTGTCACATCTCCATGCGGAGGGCATTCCACTTTGGTCACGTGTGCTCCACGTTCGGACAAAGCCGTGCCGGCTAGAGGCCCAGCCAATACGCTGGCCAGTTCAAGGACACGTATTTTTTCAATGGCGCGCTGGGGGTGTGGCATGCTGTGAAATTAAGTACTCAGCATTCCACCTCAGTCTTTTTGAAGCGCAGCTTTGTAGGTTTCGATTGCTTTAACACGAGCAACGGCGTGTTCAACAATGGGTTCAGGGTAGGCGGATGTACCATATTCAGGAACCCATTTCTGAATGTAAGTCGCTTGTCGGTCGAATTTTGCTTGTTGGGCAGTGGGGTTGAATACGCGGAAATAAGGCGCGGCATCGCAACCGCACCCTGCCGCCCATTGCCACCCGCCCACATTGCTGGCAAGATCATAATCCAATAAATGCGCTGCGAAATGCTGTTCTCCCCAACGCCAATCAATGAGCAAGTGTTTACATAAGAAACTCGCAACCACCATACGCACGCGGTTGTGCATGAATCCGGTAGCCAGCAATTCACGCATGCCCGCATCCACGATGGGGTAGCCTGTTTTTCCGGCGCACCACGCTGCGAAATGTTCTTCGTCGTTACTCCAAGGAATCCGATCGTATGCAGGCCGAAACGAATCTTTGGCAGCATGGGGAAAATGGTAGACAATCATTTGATAAAAATCCCTCCAAATCAATTCCATGACCCACTTTTCGCTCGCTTCAATGCCCTGACGGTAGGCCGCGCGAATGCTGACAGTCCCGAACCTTAAATGCAATGAAAGACGACTCGTTCCAGCAACAGCCGGGAAATCCCGTTGCTCAGCATACTGCTCCAGTCTGCTCGAATCAATGTGAGGAGAAGGAATGCAAACGTCCAAGTCCGAGGGAGTTTCAAATCCCATGGAAGTCAACGATGGAATTTCCGGAGCGGTCCAATGATCATGAGACTCAAAAAAACGGTTGTCCGACACAGCGAGAAGCTCGATGGAATTGGCTTCGAGGATATCGTGGTCGCGCAGTGCTTCCTTCCACTTTCGGCTGTAAGGAGTAAATACGGTATAGGGCAAGCCATCTTTTTTCAGAACCTCGTCCTTTTCGAGAATCACACTGTCTTTAACACCTTTAAATTCAACCTTGTGTTTCCGAAATAATTCGGCCATTGAACGGTCGCGCTCTTGCGCGTATGGCTCGTAATCCCTTGCAGTATGCACTTCTGATATTTTAATGGAGGCTGCAGTAAAGTCTTCCATCCATTGAGTCCATATGTCGGCGACGCTTCCATAACCGACTAAAAGCGGTGTGCCGTAGTCATTCAATTCGGCTTGCAGTCGATATAGCTCTCGGTGAATAAAAGCCACTCGACGGTCTCGTTTATTCTGCAAGAGATCAAGGATGCCTCGGTCGAAAATAAAGCAACAGATAACAGGGTGTCCGCTTTTCAACGCGTTCACCAACGCACGGTTGTCTTGCAATCTCAAATCACGGCGCATCCAGTGGATAGCTATCGGTTGAGAATGGGAATGTTTCATTGTAGGGAGACAATTTAGGGCTGTAAAATGTTTAAAATGTTAAAGTGTTTGGGGCGATTGAACTTGAGGAGGTTGAAAGCAGTTACTTTGTCGAACAACCTTATCTAAAACAGATGAAACAATTTTTATTCTCTCTAGCAGTATTATTCACAATCTCGATTTCGGGAATTGTAGCTCAAGACAACCCATGCGGTGTTGAAGGCATTGTGGTAGAAGCAAGTAGTTACGAGTATGCTCCTTCAAGTTTGGAAATAGAGGCGGGTCAAACCGTAGTGTGGGTCAACATGGGCGGCTTTCATGACGTCAATGGAGTCGCTAGCTCACTCGAAACAACTTGGAACAATCCTGAAACATTCGCTATTGACGCAGTCAATGGCAGTGACATGGGGACTTGTATCGGCTTCCAGACCTTCACGGTCGAAGGAACATACGATTACGATTGTTCCATTGGAAACCACGCTGAACAAGGCATGGTAGCTTCGGTTACGGTTATCGCACCTCCTTCAAATACGGTAGTGGATATCATTGTAAATAGCGAAGATCACACTTTGTTAGAAGCAGCAGTTGGTGCAGCTGGTTTGGTCGATGCTCTGAACGGAGAAGGTCCGTTTACTGTTTTCGCACCTACAGACGCAGCCATTGTTGCGTTGACAGAAGCTTTGGGAATAACAGCTGAAGATTTGTTGGCACTGCCCAATTTGGGAGAGATTTTACAATACCACGTAGTGGGAGCTTTGGCTAATGCCGCAGACCTCTCCGATGGACAGATGATTACAACGTTGTTGGGGTCAGACGTCACGGTGACCATTAACATGGATGGCGTCTTCATCAATGAAGCGATGGTTACATTAGCAGATATTGCTGCGGACAACGGAGTAGTGCATGTGATTGATGCGGTTTTGTTGCCGCCAGCCCCTGTCTCCAATACGGTAGTGGACATCATCGTGAATAGCGAAGACCATACTGTATTGGAAGCCGCCGTTCTCGCCGCTGATTTAGCGGGAGCTTTGAGTGCAGAAGGTCCCTTTACAGTTTTCGCTCCAACCGATGCGGCTTTCACTGCTTTGATGGAAGCTTTGGAAGTCTCAGCAGAAGAACTGCTCGCTTTTGAAGGGTTGACGGATGTTCTCTTATACCATGTTGTGGAGGCGCAAGCTTTGGCAGCAGACTTGTCCGATGGCCAGGAGATTACGACGGTGCAGAATGATTTTGTCACAATCTCGGTCAATAGCATGGGCGTGTTCGTAAATCAGGCGATGGTAATCATAGCGGATATCATGGCTGACAACGGAGTAGTGCACGTTATTGATGCGGTTCTTATTCCTGAGATGCAGGACGACCTTCCTGAAACAGTTGTCGATATCATTGTAGCCAGTGAAGATCACACCCTTTTGGAAGCAGCAGTCGTTGCAGCAGGTTTAGTTGACGCGTTGAGCGGGGAAGGTCCCTTCACGGTTTTTGCTCCTACGGATGATGCCATTGTTGCATTGACTGAAGCACTCTCCATCACTGCGGAAGAATTGCTTGCTCTGCCAAACCTTGGTGAGATTTTACAATACCACGTTGTATCCGCTTATGCATATGCATCAGATTTGAGCGACGGACAGATGCTGACCACCCTTTTGGGCCAGGACGTGACTGTATCAATCAGCGGAGCTGGAGTGATGATCAATGATGCCATGGTGACCCTTGCCGATTTGGACGCAGAGAACGGTGTTGTTCATGTGATTGACGCGGTCTTGTTGCCACCAACTTCAGATTTAGATGAGGTTCAAGTGCAGTTAGAATGCACTGTCTATCCAAATCCTTTGGTAGGTGGAGTGTTGAATGTTCAGGGCAATTGGGCGATGGGCGCACAGTTCACTATCACAGATATTCAAGGTCGCATGGTGGCTCAATCTGTTCTCCAATCGAATCAAATCCAATGGGATGCGAGTGGTTTGGAGTCAGGTGTATACGCGATCACGATAGCCGAAGGTGTTCAGCGTGAAACGGTTCAGTTTGTAATTCGTTAAGGCGAATTCTCAAAGTAAAGTCGTATTGGAAATCGGGTCGTTTCGTCAGAAGCGGCCCGATTTTTCTTTCCCGAAACTTTTGTTTACTGATTGAAGAGAGAGGCCATGGCCTCATCAAGGGTTGGATGCTTAAATTCAAAACCCGCTTGCTCAACTTTAGAAGAGTCAACGCGATTTGAAGCCAACAATACTTGGCTCATGTCTCCAAAGACTGTTCTCAAAGCCCATGAAGGAACGGATGGGAAAAAAAATGGACGGTTTAAGGCAACGGCCAGTGCTTTTGAAAATGTGCGATTTTGAACAGGATTGGGGCTCGCGGCATTGTAAACACCGTGTATGCTTTCGGATTGGATCGCCCAGAGAATCATCTGGGATAGGTCCTCGATATGAATCCAAGATTGCCAGTGGTCTCCGGTTCCAATCGGCGAACCCAATCCCAAAGAAAAGAGAGGCTTCAGTGACCCAATAATGCCTCCTGAGGCGTCGAGAACCAGTCCAATCCTCAACCGAACGGTGCGGCAACCTAAAGTTTCCGCTTTTACGGCAGCGTGTTCCCATGCCTGCACGACCTCTGAGGCAAATCCATCACCTGAAGGAGCGGTCTCACTCAACAGATCAGGAGAACTCGGGTAAATACCAACAGCGCTAGCGCTGATTAGCACAGGAGGCCGCTCGTTTTCTGGCAGCGAGGCGATTGTTTGCGTGATGGTTTGAGTAGACAGCGTGCGGCTGGTCAAAATCTCATACCGGCTTTTTGCTGTCCATCGCTGCGCAATCGGAGCTCCAGCAAGGTGGATCACGGCTGCTGCGTTGCGCAATGCATCAGGAGATAACTCCTCTTTCGCGGGGTTCCATTGAACGGCTTCGTCCACATCCTTCCAAGCGTTATTTGCGCTGCGCGAAAGTATTCGCAC
>JAPKAW010000136.1 GCA_028825055.1 Flavobacteriales bacterium
ACCAAACCAATGTCAGCATCAAGGTTCCTAATGAACCGTAGAGGGAGTTGTAAGAAGAGAACTGACCGATGATCCACGAAAAGGTCCAGGTGGTAAGCACAAGGAAAAGCGTTGCAACGGTGGCCCCGACATTGAGAACACCCCATCGCTTCATGGCTCCTGATCCTGCATGATACAGCGTATTTACGGTCGCGTAAACCAAGCCAAACGAAAGGGTCCATCTCGCCAATGTCAACCACGGAATGGCCTCTGCATTGATCCATTGATGCGCATCCATCCAATTGATCACATCTCCTGAAAAGCCAATGAGAAAGACGGCCAAACCCAGTAGAATGGATAAGACAAACAGCAGCACCACTGACAACAGACGGTACAACAACCAATGTGGTCGACCCGGTACATGCGGACTTTCCCCAAAACTAAGCAGGATGCTATTGACTGAACTGGATGCATAAAAGAGCAATAAAATGACACCCACTGAAATCAATGTTCCTTGACGTTGGTTGATCAAATCCGCAACCGTTTGTTCGAATAACTCAACGGCTTGCACAGGAAAGAGCATTTCTAAGCTCTTCAGCACTTCGCCCGTCTCCAATGGTGTAAATGGAATGATACTCAGAAGCAAGATCATCGCCGGGAAGAACGCTAGAAACAGCCGAAAGCTGATCGCGGCAGAACGCATCGCCACTGATCCGTCGATTAAACCAAGGATAAAAAATCGAAGTACATCGTACACATTGACTTCCTGTTTCTTCCATGGATGAAAGCGACGCAAAGCTGTTCGGGCCCGATCAAATGTTCGGTTCTTTTGAATCCACTTAAATAGCGGTCCATCGGGCACTGAAGGTGGCTGCAACTCACCCATGTGACACGTCGATTCGATCCGTGCTTTTCAGACTAAAATCCAACACCGAAACACTATGTGTAAGCCAGCCCATGGAAATGAAATCCACTCCGGCATCACCATAGGCTCGTGCATTGGAAGGGGTAATCCCCCCCGATGCTTCCAGCGGGATTTCAGCCCCCCATTCGCTGACTGCCAGAGCCGCTTGTTCTGGTGTGTGGTTGTCCAATAGCAGTCGGTCAATTAATGGCAAGCCAGATGGCTTTGTCCAACGCGAACGTGCTTCCATGGCTTCTGCGGCCTCCTTGGCGTTGCGCACTTCTACCACAACCGGCAATTCCAATTCGCGCTCGTTCAAATAAGTCGCCACTCCCTCCATGGCTTCCATCATCGAACCGGCATAGTCTACATGGTTGTCCTTTATTAGAATCATGTCGTGTAGCCCCATGCGGTGATTCACCCCTCCGCCTATGCGCACCGCCCATTTTTCAAAGGCACGAATTCCTGGGGTCGTTTTTCGGGTATCTAAAACGCGGCAGCCGGTACCTTCTAAAGAGGCCATAACAGCGGCCGTTCGCGTCGCTATGCCGCTCATGCGCTGGATAAAGTTCAATGCCAACCGCTCTCCTTCAAGGATGGCCCTGGCAGAACCCATTATGCGCATCACTTGAGTTCCGAAGTCAACTGCATCACCATCCTGTGCAAGCATCACGCATTGCAACGTTGAGTCAACCCTGCGAAATACTTCCAGCGCCACTTCCAATCCCGCTACAACTCCTGATTCCTTCGCTAGAATAAAACCCTCTTGTTGCAAATCCCCCGGTATGGATGAAGCCGAGGTGTGATCTCCTCTGCCGAGATCTTCTTCCAAAGCAAAAACGATGAGCCGTTCCATTTCCGTCGTCAACATGCCACGAAGATAGTTCGACCAAAGAAGATTCATGCCCCTAACTTTGTTCCATGCAGATGACGCTGATTGCCATAGGCAAAACACAATCTTCCTGGATACAGGCTGGAAATGTCGAATATGCAAAACGACTCAATCATTACGGCCGTTTTCAATTCATCGAAACGGTCGACATCAAGCCCCGCTCTGGCAAACCCGATCCGAAGTGGGTTATGCAGCAAGAAGCCAAAATTTTGGACAAGCACCTCAAGGGTGTTGACCACCTTGTGCTTTTAGACGAGAACGGAAAGTCCTACAGCTCTGTCGCTTTTTCCAAGCACATTGAAAAGCTTCAGGTTCGTGGTTTGAAGCACATCGCTTGGGTCATCGGGGGACCGTACGGCTTTGACCCCCGCATTCGGAACCTTGCGCACGAACAATGGAGCTTGGGACCTATGACATTTTCACACCAGATGATTCGACCCTTTGCCTTGGAGCAGCTGTATCGTGCCCACACGATACTCAAAGGAGAGCCATATCATCACCAGTAAGGCAAAGAAAAGAGCATAAAAAAGCCTGACCAAGGCCAGGCTTTTTTAACCATCCAAGTAGAAAGTTAAGCGGCTAAAATCGTCACAACGTTGTTGAGAACCTCAACCGTTCCTCCTTTCACGGCAAACGATTCTTCTCCTTGCGCTCCACGTACCAATACCTCGCCCTCTTTAAGCGTAGTAATCAATGCCGCGTGACGATCCATAATGCCCATGCTTCCATCAGATCCAGGCAAGCCTACATAGGTTGCTTCGCCTGAAAACAAGGTCGCGTCTGGTGTGAGGATGTAAACCGTCATGATTCTAAAATTAGGCTTCAGCCATCATTTTCTCTCCCGCTTCTATCACTTCTTCAATGGTTCCCTTCAAGTTGAAGGCCGCCTCTGGCAAATGGTCCAAATCCCCACTCAAAATACGCTGGAAGCCCTTGATCGTATCTTCAATAGAAACCAACACCCCTTGAATCCCCGTGAACTGCTCAGCTACGTGGAAGGGCTGTGAAAGAAAACGGCTAATTCGACGCGCCCGGTAAACCGTTTGCTTGTCTTCTTCCGACAATTCATCCATGCCTAAAATTGCAATAATATCTTGCAACTCCTTATATCGCTGGAGTGTTTCCTTAACATCTTGAGCACACTTGTAGTGCTCTTCACCGACTACATCTGGAGTCAAAATCCGAGAAGTTGAATCCAATGGATCAACTGCAGGATAAATGCCCAATGACGCGATCTTACGAGACAATACCGTCGTGGCATCCAAGTGAGCAAAGGTTGTCGCTGGTGCCGGGTCAGTCAAATCATCCGCAGGAACGTATACCGCCTGCACTGAAGTAATTGAGCCCCGCTTGGTTGACGTGATCCGTTCCTGCATAGCTCCCATCTCTGAAGCCAAGGTCGGCTGGTAACCTACTGCGGATGGCATCCGTCCCAACAAAGCCGAAACTTCCGATCCTGCTTGTGTGAAACGGAAAATGTTGTCAATGAAAAACAAGATGTCCCGTCCTCCTGACTCCTCATCTCCGTCACGGAAATACTCCGCTACAGTCAAACCAGACAAGGCAACCCGAGCACGTGCTCCTGGAGGCTCATTCATCTGACCGAATACTAACGTCGCTTGAGATTCAGCCAATTCCTTGGTATCCACCTTGGACAAATCCCATCCTCCGGCTTCCATGCTCTCCTCAAAGGCCTTGCCGTATTTAATTACACCGGATTCGATCATCTCACGCAACAAGTCGTTCCCTTCACGGGTACGCTCACCGACACCCGCAAAAACGGAAATGCCTTCGTAACCTTTTGCAATGTTGTTGATCAATTCCATAATCAAAACGGTCTTGCCGACTCCGGCTCCTCCGAACAATCCGATTTTACCACCCTTGGCATAGGGTTCAATCAAATCGATGACCTTAATCCCTGTAAAGAGGACCTCTGTTGCCGTAGAAAGATCCTCGAATCGAGGAGCTTCTTGGTGAATCTCTCGTCCTGGAGACCCATCCATTGGACCGATGCCATCGATGGCTTCACCAACGACATTAAAGAGACGGCCCTTAATTTGTTCCCCCACAGGCATTTGAATACCCTTGCCCATAGCAAAGACTTTCATGCCACGAGCGAGACCCTCGGTCGCGTCCATCGAAATGGCACGAACGGTGTCTTCACCAATGTGTTTTTGGGTTTCAAGAATCAAGTTCCCTCCTTCTCTTTCAATGCTCAAGGCATCTAAAATTTTGGGGAGAGCAACTCCAGCGGGAAAGCTAACGTCGACGACTGGGCCGATAATTTGCGAAATGGTTCCGTGTTGAGACATGCGATAAATTACGGTGTGACCGAATAAATTTCCGCGCAAAAGTACAAGCAATTCTGCTTTGTTCCCATCCTATCTTTGCAAAAGTGAAAGTACACTACAGCGCCCTCGAATTCTCAGCAGATGTTCCAGTCGTTTTGACCATCGGAACATTCGACGGTGTACACCATGGTCACCGAGCCGTAATCGCTCTTTTGAAGCGGCGTGCAGCCGAATTAAACGGCACTTCTGTTCTGCTCACATTTGACCCACATCCGCGCACAGTAATACATCCAGAGCACCATCGACTGCGTTTACTGAATTCATTGGAAGAGCGAAAACAGCTACTCGCGAGCACAGGATTAGATCATCTTGTGATACATCCTTTTACCGAAGAACTCTCTCGGATGACACCCATTGAATACGTTCGGGAGTTGTTCGAACAGGGAATTCGACCGAAAGCAGTCATCATCGGATATGATCATCGTTTCGGCAGGAATCGCGAAGGAACCTTTGAAAGCTTGAAAAATTTGGGCAATGTATTTGGTTTCAGCGTGGAGTCTCTGCCTGCTCAAACGGTCGAAAACACCCGAGTCAGTTCCACGAAAGTCCGCGAAGCCATTGAATCAGGCAAAGTCCAACAAGCTCGGCAATGGCTCCTAAAACCATATCCTTTGTCTGGGACAGTCGTCAAAGGACGTCAAGTAGGACGGACTATTGGGTTTCCAACCGCGAATATAAAGAACGCTGACCCCCTCAAATTGATCCCCGGGAAAGGAGTCTATGCGGCCTTTGTTCAATACCACGGAGAACACGATTGGCACCCTGCAATGGTCAATATTGGAACCCGCCCCACCGTTGATCCTCTTACTTCGGAAAGCCTCGTAGAAGTGCATCTATTGGTGGGAGGTCGGAATTGTTATGACGAAACGCTTCATCTACGCTTCGTCAAAAGATTACGTGATGAACGCGTTTTCGATGACCTGGCAGGGTTAAAGGCCCAATTACAAATCGATTCTCGTGCAGCCACACTTTGCTTAAACGATGCCAGCCACCTCGTCGCTCAATGAAGCTTTTAATCGCATACAGACCCCTTCAATGGCTTCGATGGCTCATCCCATGCCTGCTTGTACTTGCGGCGACGCGCATGAGCGGAATTACAGCATGTCACACGACCTCGCATTCTGTTTGCCCCACTGATTCTCTTTGGAGGAATGCTCCTGTATTTTCCAACCTGGATACCGCATTGGCCGCCAACGCCTTAGGATTGCCTGTTCTGCGCCTTGACCTCAGTCGACAAAAAATCAGAGTGATTCCGTCGGAGTTGGCGCAATTATCAGAATTAAAACAGTTGATTTTGAAC
>JAPKAW010000137.1 GCA_028825055.1 Flavobacteriales bacterium
GGCTGTTCGTCACAGACGTGCTGCGATTTAAACACGACATAATACGTCCCTTCAGAGGCATCAATAGCTCTCCATCCCGAACCGGCTTTTGCACTGGAAAACATCAGATTGCCCCAACGGTTGTAGACCTTCATGTCAAACACTATGAATTGTCCTGGATCTAAAGTGGATAGCCCCCCTCCTGTTGGGGACATAAATTCAACACGGAAGGAATCATTGTTCGAGTCATTGTTGGGAGAGAATACATTGGGAACAACGTAATCAATTCCTTCCAACGGTTCAGGAACGGAAACTTCCAAAGCAACCGTTTCCGTAATATCGCAAGCTTCATTGTACAATGTCAAAGAGCCTTCATACACACCAACTCCCGGAAATTGTCCTATCACAGAATTTCCTTCAGATTCGAGAATTTCAGGGAAATCCCAAGATATCTCATCCGCACCGCTGCCTGAGTATTGCAACAACACAAAACCTGTACTATCACAAAATGAAACCGGTTGAATGAACAACCCGTCACCAAAGGGGTCGATTGGGAGCAGCGTGATTTCCATCGCTTGTGTGTCCGGACACTCTGACCCTGCGCCAGCCGTTAGAACCACTTGATACGTACCGTAAGCCGGATATGTAAAGGTTGGACTAACCTCAGAAGAGGGCAACTGACCTCCTCCCCCAAAATCCCAAGAAAAGGGACCGCTGTCAGGGGACAAATTCTGAAAATCAGCCTCCAATCCACTGCATGGCTCATAGAGAATGTCGAAATCAGCAAGAGGCAAGTCGGGTAAATCCAATGTTTCAGAGGCATCATTGACGCAACCAAATGCAGACGACTCTAGAACAACTTCAATGAGGTTTTGGGAAGGAAACCAAACAGTCTCAGGGTGAGAATTTGATAAAACGGATGGCATCGAGTTGTTCCCAAAACTCCAATTCCAATCAATGTCGCTCCCCCAATCCGAAAAGTCTAGATTCACATCGCCCATCCATCCACCGTCACTGCAAGTTAAATTATCAATATTGAAATCGGTTTCCCAAGGTGTCATCGCGACCACCTCAAAAAAGAGCGAGTCAGAACACGTGCCCGTTTCAAAATACAAACTGACCTCATAAATGCCCGTCTCTTCGTAGGTAAAGCTCGGTTCTGCCTCGCTGCTCATGTCATCGTTTGTCCCTGCAACGCCAAAGTCCCAAGTGTAAGACTCACAAGGATTGGAAAACTGATCGAATTCCACCGTTAACCCCGTACATGGGTCGGGGCTATCATATCCTGGAGCCAGGATGTTACACGTCACAACATCTATCGTGAAATCACGTAAAATTGATCCAATTTGCTGGCCATCACGCCATTCCAACACACACACGCCCAATGCGAATTTACCGATCAAGTCAGGAGTACCCGACAACATTCCCGTTGATGGATTGATCGAAAATCCAGCTCCCGGCCCCAATGGATTTCCAGCGTTGAATCCCGTTGCCCAACCCACCTGATTAAAAGGAGGACCTGTAGGAGGATTAGGTGTTGGCGCAATATAAGAGCCCCCTAAAAAAATGGGACAAAGAGAATAACTCAACGAATCACCATCCGAATCCGACGCGCTGTTATCCAACAAAAACGGATAGTTGCTGCAAACAAAAGCCTGAGGCAATTCATTAAAAACAGGGGTGCTATTTGGCCCAATATTGTTGATGTTTCCAGGAATCATCGTGGTCAATGAAAAACCCTGGTCTTGTGGCAGATTCAAATTTGTAATGGCTGGAGAACGACAACATCGCTGGTGAACCAATGTGTAGGGCTGCTGACTCGGGTTAACGGTGATCGTAGCGATGTATTCAGCGCGTTCGATGCACAAATCATCTGGAAGAAAAGCACAGTTGTTAGGGTTCTGAGGGACAATATTTTCAACCAATGAATAATCAAGCGGTGCGGAGACTGCTGAAATGAGCATGCTTCCCTGGTAAACTCCTATGGCTGCCTCGGCATCGAATCCCGTGCCGTTCGTATTGGATGAGCTACAATCTCGATAGATATAACAATGCACCTCAAATTGCATTTGTCCGCTGTTGGTGGTGCCAACGTATGTATAAGTCAACTCTCCACCAACCAAGTGAGTCGCTTGAGCCTCAAAATTAAAAATGTAAAAAACGGCCACAAACAAGACGTAATTAAGAAGTTGACTCATCAGTCGCGTGCATACAGGTTTTCAACAATGTACAACATGATGAGGAACGGGTGCAAACCAATACCTTTGTCACATGACGCTCATTCATACTTGCTTTCAAGCCAGATCAATACGTTTGATGGGTTGGGTATTGGGGATGACCTTGTCATTTCAAATGACAGCACAAGCGCCAACCGTTTGGTGTGACGTCCTAAATTTCCAAAACAACGGTGTTCCCTTTGTAGAAGTTCACTTGGAATACGAAAGCGAAATGATGCAGGCGATTTTGGATTCCACCGGCTGGCGTACAAAAGCTGAAATTCAAGTCATTATTGAATCAGATAACGAAGTCATCGCATTTGCAAAATCTGAAGTATATGGCGTTTCAGACTCCACTGAAACCCTGGCCCACTATGGGACCCAGTTTCATTTAGAACGACTCAATGTACCACCTGGCGCTTATCGCCTTAGTGTATCCGTTCGTGATGCGCATGCCACAGAAGTCCATGCCACCGAACTTGAATTGGACCTGGTGATTCACACACCCGGACCTCCGAAATGGTCCGACCCCTTTCTCGTAGGTGCTTATGCTCCGTCCAATGGCCCTGAATTGACATCACTTTCACGGTCTGGCTATGACATGCTCCCTATAGTTGGAGCCAATTTCAGCGAAGACATGCAGCAATTGCAGTTTTATACCGAGCTGTATCATGTTGACGAAGTTGTAGACTCTTTGTTTTTGGTAAGCACATGGATGGAGTCTTCTGATGGCATTGTGTATTCTAAGACGCGCAGATTTTTTAGGAAAAACGCTGCGCCCGTTGTTCCTGTATTCACATCCATTCCTCTGGAAGGTGTGAATTGGTCAAAATCACAGCGCTTGGTGATTCAAGCTGCTACTCGCGAGAATCAAATCATTGCTGAAAAGCGCTTGCCTGTGCACCGCATTACCACGGAAAGCATAGTATCAACTTCCGGTGCTCTCCCTTCATACATCGCTGCATTTACAGATTCACTGACGTTGCTGCAACATATCAAGGACCACCACCCGACGAGTTCCCAATCGGAACAACAGACCATTGATCACTTTATTCCGTCAGCCACGGTTCCTCAAATGCAAGCCTTTTTAGCTGATTTCTGGCAAACCAATTCTTCAGTTAATCCAGAGTTGGGCTGGCGCAAATATGTCACTGCTGTAGCCTATGCTGACAGCGTTTATGGCGCATGCAGAAATGGCCATGGAGCCATGACAGACATGGGGTATGTATATCTTCGATATGGCCCTCCAAACACCGTGGTAAAACGACACAATGGTACTGACTATTATCCTTACGAAATCTGGCATTACCACCGGGCGGCTTCGTTCACTAATAAGCGGTTCCTTTTCTTTTCCCCACACATGGTGGCAGAGTGTTTTGCCCTGTTGCATTCCGATATGCTAGGAGAAGTTCAAAACAACGATTGGTTGCATGTTTTGAAGAATAGAGAGAATAGCCTCCGTGTAACAGAGTCGCAGGTCAACCGCCTCAATCCACGAAGAGACACGTTCTCTGGTGAAGAGCCTGAAGACCTATTTTTCAATCCACGATGAGCCAATCCAACTTGACGGACCGAGTTGTGGTCGCCATTTTAAACTGGAATGGCTTACATCACTTAAAGACATACTTGCCACAAGTTATTCTGGATTCAAAAGGCGATGCTGAGGTGGTCATCATCGACAATGGAAGTAGCGATGAATCGGTCGAATGGTGCTCGCAGAATTATCAGGAAATCCAAGTTATACAACTTGAAAGCAACCTTGGATTCTCAGGGGGCTACAATGCAGGACTCGCTCAAATTCAAGCGAAAACATTTGTTCTGTTAAATAGCGATGTTCGCACAACCAGTCACTGGATTCCTCCGGTGCTCGACATGATGAAAAGCGAGGGCTATGTCGCATGCCAGCCCCTTATCCTAAACGATTCTGACAAAGAGCTTTTTGAGTATGCCGGTGCAGCAGGTGGGCATATCGACAAAAACGGGTACACCTTTTGCGCTGGCCGCATTTTTGAAGTTTTCGAGTCAGATCATGGACAGTACTCAGAGAATAGAGAAGTCTTTTGGGCATCAGGAGCTGCTCTGTTTATTGACTCCGAAGCATTCCATGCTGTGGGTGGTTTGGACGTCGATTTCTTTGCGCATATGGAGGAAATTGATCTTTGTTGGCGTTTGAAAAACCGAGGATACCGGGTCGGTGTCTGTGGCAGTTCCATCGTCTATCATTTGGGAGGTGGGACCTTACAAAAGATTAGTCCTTTTAAAACGTATTTGAACTTCAGAAACAACCTGTTTCTTTTGGTCAAGAACCACCACCGCGCAGCCTTGGTTCCAATGCTCATTGAACGGATGACATTGGATGGAGTGGCGGCATTCAAATTCCTTTCTGAAGGCTCATTCCAGATGTTTTTAGCAGTCGCAAAGGCACATAGAGACTTCTACAAGTCGTTCCGTAAAATGCGCATCAAACGCAAATTAGAAATGGCGGCGAATTCGACAGACCTACCAACTCATCGACCTCCCAACTATTGTGGATGGTATCGACGGAGCATCGTTTGGGACTATTTCATTTTGAAGAAGCACGTGTTTCAGGACTTAGAACCTGATCATTTTGAAGCTTCGCGTGACTGAAGTCAAGCCCATGCCGACTGTGACAAGTTTTATTGTTTTCCGAACGCACGAAGCAGGATGTTTGCCTCTATGTGGCGAAACATCCGAGTGAATGGCATTCAAGCTCCATTGTTTTGGCCACTGGTTTTTTTTTGGTTGGGGGTGTACGCTTGGAACGCTCCACGACTTGCGCTTTCGCTAGGAACACTTCTCGCTTTCATTGGCGTTCTGCGACACAGCATCCGATTTGATGTCCTGCTATCGGTGGCATTTGTATTGTTGGGTTACTTGCGAATGGAGTATCAAATCACGCATCACCCCCAATGTGTAAAGCAGATGACAGGCCAATGGGTTTGCACCTGTCCCGAGGAGCTCGATGTCGCCTGTCTTTGCGTGTCTCAGCATTCATATCAGTCCTGGTCTGTCGAAATATACTCGAGAGATTTTGCCGGAAAAACCGACTTGTTTTGGGGAAGACTTGAGCCCTTTTATTCAACGGACGATTTTGATGTAGCCCAATGGAAATACACCAAAGGCATTTCGGGCAAACTCTTTCCTCTTGAGGCCATCAAACTAAATGACAGTCATCCCGTCGTGAGA
>JAPKAW010000138.1 GCA_028825055.1 Flavobacteriales bacterium
CTTCAACACGAAAGAAGCCCGTCAAACCATTGCGCAACATCTGATTGCCAAGGGGGCCTATGACCTCTAAATTGCACCATTTGTTGGACTGCATTTTGTTGAAATCATTGTACAATGTTCTCCCCTGTCGCTGACTGCAAACAGTAGATTTGCGCCATGGCAACCCAAAAAATCATCACCAAGGCTTCTGAAAAGTTCTTGGAAGCATATTTGAACAATGCGAGTCCCACCGGCTTCGAAAGCAGTGGACAGCAAATGTGGCTCGATTACATCCGTCCATATATCGATGAGCACATCGTAGATACTTATGGAACTGTTGTTGGCGTCATCAATCCTGAAGCTGAATACAAGGTGGTGATTGAAGCGCATGCGGATGAAATCAGCTATTTCGTGCATTATATCACGAATGACGGATACATCTACCTCAAGCGCAATGGCGGCAGTGACCACCAGATTGCACCATCAAAACGCGTCGACATTCACACACCTAAAGGCATCGTAAAGGGAGTCTTTGGATGGCCAGCGATCCACACGCGCAGTGCTGGCAAGGAAGAGGCCCCAAGCATGAAAAACATCTTCTTAGATGTCGGAGCGAAGGACAAAAAGGAAGTGGAGAAAATGGGCATCCATGTGGGATGCGTTGTGACGTACGAAGACACCTTTATGGTCCTTAATAAGGACTGGTACGTTGGACGTGCATTGGACAACCGCGCCGGAGGTTTTATGATTGCCGAGGTGGCGCGATTGCTCCATGAAGAAGGCACCAAGTTGCCATTCGGATTGTACATCACAAACTCCGTTCAGGAGGAGATTGGCCTGCGAGGAGCGCAAATGATTGCCGAACGCATCCAACCGGATGTAGCCATCGTAACGGACGTGACGCATTGCACGCAGACACCGATGATGAACAAGATTGAGAATGGCGATGTTGCCGCGGGCAAAGGACCTGGAGTGACCTACGGACCGGCCGTTCAAAACAATTTACTGCAGCGTATCATCGACACTTCAGAAGCGGAGAAGATTCCATTGCAACGCATGGCGGCCAGTCGGTTTACCGGCACCGATACCGATGCGTTTGCGTACTCCAATAAAGGAGTGGCCAGTGCATTGATTAGTCTGCCGCTGCGCTACATGCACACTACGGTCGAAATGGTTCACAAAGCCGATGTGGAACATTGCATCCAACTCATCCTCGCCACGCTGAAAAATATTCAGCCGGGCGAAGACTTCAAGTACATCCGCTAAACATCCGGTCAAGATTGAAGCAGCCGATCAATTTGATTGGCCAACGCCGCTATTTCAGATCGAATCTCCGGTGTTGCAGGAGATCCTTCAGCCGTTAATTGCTGAATGCGCCGGGCGAGTACGCGGGCTTCATCCATCTTGGTAATAAGCTGCTGACCTTCTCGTGCCATGACTTTTCGCTGGTGGTACAGTGCCGCAGCTTCTTCCACAAGAGACTTCAACTCGGCTTCATTCCACGGTTTGGAAATGTATTTGTAAATCTGGCCTTTGTTGATGGCATCAATGACTGCATCAATGTCGGCGTGTCCCGTGAGTAACATCCGAATGGGATCAGGATTATCCGGCATGATCAATTCAAAAAACTCGACCCCACTCAGGGAAGGCATTTTTTGATCGGAGATGATAACCTCAATCGGTTGCTCTCGAAGAATGCGCACAGCTTCAGTAGGCTCTGTTGTGACATGAACCTGAAAATCACGGCGAAACGCCGCACGAAACGCCGTCAAATTGTGCGACTCATCGTCGAGATATAGAACATTGATCATATCGGAAATCGAATAATAAATTCAGTACCCAAGCCCACCTCAGACTGCACATCAACCTCGGCATTGTGATCGCGAAGGATGCCCATAACAATGCTCAAACCCAAACCGGTTCCCTCACCCACAGGTTTGGTTGTAAAAAAGGGGTCGAAAATTTGAGCCTTTACAGCATCATCCATACCGAGACCATTATCCTTAATCCGCACCTCGATCCAGGACTGACCAATACTTTCAACCCGCAATGTTGACACCACCACTTCACGCTCTTCCAAGGACAAGTCTGTCGACTCTGTTGCTTGAGCAGCGTTGGTTATGATATTCATGAATACTTGATTCAGCCTCCCCGGTTGGCAAGAAAACTGAGGCAGGTCAGCTGCAAGGTCAGCCGTCACTTGCGATTGGGTTCTCAAGTTGCTTCGCAGGACAACCAATGTCGAATTCATCAATTCATTGATGTCCGCTTGAATGAAATTATCACCATCCATGCGACTGAAAATCCTCAGGCCTCTAACAATTTCTGATGTTCTATTTGCTCCATCCTCAATCCCGTTGAGCAGCTCCTCAATTTCCTGTTGCGTAAATTCAATATCAAGTTGTCCAAGCAATGTATGAATGTCTTGGATCCGAGATTCTAAATTTGGATCACTAGCGGGCAACGTTTTAACAGCCTCAACAATGGCGTTGAGATCCTCGAAATCCCGCCGTAAAGACTGCGCGCTCGAACTAACAAAATTAATTGGGTTGTTCAATTCGTGTGCGATTCCAGCCGTCAACTGTCCAATCGATGCCAATTTTTCACTTTGAATCAATTGCTGTTGTGCGGATTGAAGTTCATTCAATGTCCCTTGCATGGTAGAGTTCGTTTCTTCCAATTCAAACGTTCTCTTTTTCACCCGTTCTTCCAACACCACATTTTGATCACGGACAATTTTCTCATTCACTTGCGCAAGTTCTAGTTGCTCCTCTCGCGCTTTGGCACCTTCTCTCTTCAATTGATTGATACGACTGGCCAAAGCCAACGACAATAAGATGACCTCAAAAGCACTGCCCAATGGAAGCGCAAAAAAGGTCCACTGATTGTAAGGAATTAAGCCCGTGTCTTTCAAAACAAAAACAACAACCGCTGCAATGAACACTGAAAATGCAATGAGAAAATACCTAGCGGGCGCATAGCCCTTGCGCATGGTAATAACCGCACCGGGAATGAGAAAGAAAATGGCTCCTGCGCAAAAATTAATGACGCTATAGCTCCATACCAATAAGTCAAAAATTGTCAGAATAAAAGCCACCAAATAGAGGGCGAAATAGACATTTAACAACTTGTGAAGCCATGGAACGTAATGACTCAATCGAAGGAAATTCTGAGCAAACACAATCGTTGTTAAACCACTAAATACACCGAAAAAATGAGTCAGCCGAAGGTTTAGCCAGGGAATACTTTCTGCACCAAATACCGGAGCATATCCGTTCAGAACCAATTGAGTCCCTCCAACCATCAAAATGTAGATGCTGTATTCCAAATAACTCCTGTCCCCGATACTCAAGAAAAGAAAGAGATTGTAGAGCAACATCACCAAAATGACACCGAAGTATGCTGCAAATAAAACATCTCGTTCATGTGCGCCGCGCAGTACCTCACGTGGGCCTGTGATGCGCAACGGAATGAGCAACGGCTTTGATGACTGCAGTCGAAACAACGCTTGAAGTTCGCCACACTCAACCAGTGGAATCGGAAACGAAGGATACGTGCCAATTCGAGAATCCACCGGAGTCTCGTGAAAAACACCTCGCTCATAAGTCGCAATGATCTCGCCATCGCATACCATGTAGCAAATCAATTCATCGATTCCGGCATTCTGAATTTCAATTAATTGACCGTTTTCTATACGTGGGTCAACCTTCAGCCTCAACCACTTAACGTCATTTGATAAACCCAAATTGGGCACGACTTCAGTGCGAGGCAACCACTGTTCAGAGGCTGCCAAATCTTTCACTTGAATCAACTCGGGAATCTCATTTTGAGATAGCGACTCCAACCGCTTGCCAATGTAGTCTTGAGCTAAAACAGAAGTAGACCAACCGAAAAGGCTTAGAAGCACGAAGAGGCAGCGGCTATTCCATGCGATGAACGACCATCGAAACCCCTTTTCTCTCATCAAACTTCGATTTTGAATTGCAATTTTAATTCCCCTTTCGGCCCTTGAACACGATGAACCATGCCCTCAGGATCCTGCCAGATTCCTTCCAACATTTCCTTTACCTCTTTTTGGGCAATTTCCAATTGTTCTGGAAACGTGTACCGTGCAATTGTCGCTCGAAGCTTTGGAGTTGGGTAGGTGAAATAACCGTCATTCCCAATCCCTTCTACAGTCAAGAACCCTAATGGAGCCTGCATACGACGTGTCACTGGTGAAGTCAGGGCAAATAGATGTCTACCACTCACCATGGTCAATGTAGCCATGGCTGCTTTGATGAGAAAAGTAGCTTCAACACCCATTCCTGCCAACTCGATGCTGTTCCACATACCCCCCAGTTCGTAAGCCCCTTCCTCGACAAAAGGCGCCATAAACGAAGCCAAATTTGGGTCTTGATTACCAATAGCTTGAATCAAAGGCATAGACTCGACTGATTCAGCTAAGTGCATTCGAGCACCCCCCAATATTCGCTCCTCCAACCCATCCACTCCCGATCCATTGGCAATAGCGGCAACGACTAATACGTTGGGATTGCCAATCCAATCGCGATTGAACGTCGCCAGTTTTTGGATTCCATATGCTGCTAAAACGGCCTGATGACCATCTACAAGGGCATGGCATCGTTCGGGATATTGATCCGCACGAAACACCCGCACTTCAGCCTGAGCAATTCGCTCCGCCTGGCGCGCTCGATCAATTGACGGATTCAGAGAACTGCTCATCCAATGCGAGGTATAATCGGGCGTCCGGCATGGACTGACCCAGTAAAATTTTACGAGTTGCTTGGGTAGCAAAGGCTCCTCCAGAGGCCACATCTGAGTACAACTGCGGCCAGCCAACCAAGGTTTGCCCAATTTCTTGCAAGCTCGATAGCCCTCGGTCCGAAGCTTGAGACAAATCCACAAACAGATCCAAATAAGCCGGTTCCCATCCTGGAGCCACAATGAGTTGAGTCATCATTTCTTCATCTATACGGCCATGCAAGTACCCCGGTGCAATAGAATCTGGAAGGTCATACCGTTCCACATCAAGCATGCCCCGGTCGGAGGTCTCCATGATCACAGGAATCTTTCTTTGACGCGCTTCCTTTCTAATCCGTGCCTTTACAGACACTTCATCACAGGCATCACAGACGACGTCCAACCCCTTCATAAATGAAGAGGCCTGTTCTGCAACGAAGCCATTCAAATGAAGTTCGACGGGGAAAAATGGGTCAATCTCGGCTATTTCTCGTGCGGTAACAACTCCTTTGGGCATCCCCAAAGAGTATATCCCTGTTCGAATACGGTTCATGTTTGACAACTCCAGCGTATCAAAGTCAGCCAAACGAAGTCTTCCACAAGACCTTTCCATTACGAGAGATAGAGCATACGAACTCCCTACAGACAACCCTACAATTCCAACTGTTTTTTG
>JAPKAW010000139.1 GCA_028825055.1 Flavobacteriales bacterium
CTACCGTACAGAGCGATTGAAAGTGGTCATTCCTGGTTTGCACAAGGTCTTTCATGGATTGCGTGTAGTTCAAATTTCGGATGCGCATTTGGGCAGTTTTGCGGATACACCGGCACCCGTTTTGGAGGCGTTGGAGAGTATTGCATCGTTGAAACCAGACTTGATTTTGTTCACGGGGGACTTAGTCAATACGGATGCCTCTGAAGCGGAGAAGTGGATTGGACCCTTTTCTGAATTGTCCGCCTCCATGGGCAAGTTTTCCATTATGGGAAATCATGACTATGCTGATTATGGCCCCTTTACGGACGAGGAACGAGAAGCGAGTTGCCAACGGTTGTATGAAATTCATGAGGAGATGGGATTTAACCTGTTGCTCAATGAGCACGTTCACCTTGAGCGTGAAGGACAGCAACTGGTTTTGTTGGGCGTAGAGAATTGGGGAAAGGGCTTTCGAACGAGTGGCGATTTGAAAAAAACAATGGCCGGGAGCAACTGTGAGGAGCTTCCGACGATCCTGATGAGTCATGACCCGACCCATTGGGCTGAAGAAGTCAGGGATGGCAAAGCTCCTGTTGATCTGACCTTGAGCGGACATACGCACGGAATGCAATTCGGAATTGAAATCCCGTGGTTAGGTATCCAGTGGTCTCCAAGTAAATGGAGGTATGAGCATTGGGCGGGCTTGTATGAAGCAGGCGGGCAACAGCTCTATGTGAATCGAGGATTTGGCGTATTGGGTTTTCACGGACGTGTGGGCATGCCGCCTGAAATCACCTTGATTGAATTGGAATCTGCCGAACGAGCGTGACGCAGTATCTTCGCGTTCTGTAAGACGGGTTTAAAGATTAATCCGGCCTTTTACTACAGTCTCTATATCTAGAATACTAGCTCCCATGTCAGACGACAAAAAAGTAATTTTCAGTATGCACAAAGTCAACAAGGTGACCCCGACAGGGAAGCACATCTTGCGTGACGTGACTTTGGGCTTTTACCATGGTGCGAAAATTGGAATTCTCGGTGCCAACGGTTCGGGAAAATCCACGGTCATGCGGATCATTGCCGGTTTGGATGATGCATTCACGGGCGATGTAACCTGGTCTCCGGGTATCACGCTGGGGTACTTATCTCAAGAACCTGATTTAGACGAGGAAAAAACCGTTCGTGAAATCGTCGAAGAAGGCACCCAAGAAATTGTAGATGTCCTCAAGGAATATGAGGAGATCAACGCGCGATTTATGGATGAGGAGATCTTGAACGATCCCGAAAAAATGGACGCATTG
The DNA here is from genome assembly GCA_028825055.1 of Flavobacteriales bacterium. Lineage (GTDB taxonomy): Bacteria > Bacteroidota > Bacteroidia > Flavobacteriales_D > Sanyastnellaceae > UA16. The sequence continues at coordinate 1,281 of JAPKAW010000139.1, forward strand.
ATTAACCGTCAAGCGGAGGTTCAAGATAAAATTGATGCGCTGAATGCATGGGAGTTGGATACCAAACTCAACATTGCCATGGACGCTCTGCGCTGTCCTCCGGACGATGCCAAGATTGGATCGCTCTCAGGAGGTGAACGTCGTCGAGTCGCGTTGTGTCGTCTTTTGTTGCAGCAGCCCGATGTGCTTCTTTTGGACGAGCCGACCAACCACTTGGATGCGGAGTCTATTGAATGGTTGGAGCAGCATTTGGAGCAGTATACGGGTACCGTATTGTCCGTAACGCACGATCGGTATTTCTTGGACAATGTGGCCAAGTGGATTTTAGAATTAGATCGGGGAGAAGGCATTCCATACGAAGGCAACTACCAGTCTTGGCTAGAGCAGAAAACCAAGCGTTTGGCGCAGGAAGAGAAGCACGAGTCGAAGCGCCGAAAGGAATTAGAACGGGAACTGGATTGGGTCCGTCAATCGCCAAAAGGCCGACGTGTCAAGAACAAGGCCCGTGTCAACAACTACGAGCAAATGCTGGCTGATGGGACGAATGAGAAAGACGCACGTCTGTCTCTTCCGATCCCTAATGGTCCGCGATTGGGCAACTTGGTGATTGAAGCCAGCAACCTTCAAAAGGGTTTTGGCGATCGCTTGCTCATTGAGAATCTAAGCTTTTCACTTCCTCCGGCAGGGATTGTGGGCGTGATTGGGCCAAACGGAGCGGGTAAAACAACGTTGTTCAGGATGATCATGGGGGAAGAAGAACCGGATGCGGGTTCCTTTAAAATTGGTGAGAGCGTTGTGACCGGCTATGTCGATCAGCGGCACGCAGAAATCGATGAGAATAAAACGGTGTGGCAAGTGATTAGCGGAGGCCATGACCAGCTTGAAATCGGCGGTAAGCTCTTCAATAGCCGGGCGTATGTTTCCAAGTTCAACTTCAACGGTACGGACCAGCAGAAAAAATGTGGTGTCCTTTCCGGCGGAGAACGAAACCGATTGCATTTGGCCATGACCCTCAAAACGGAAGCCAATGTTTTGCTATTGGACGAGCCAACCAACGACATTGACGTCGATACGTTGAGAGCACTGGAGGAAGGCATCGAGTCGTTCGCTGGTTGTGCGGTGGTCATTTCACACGATCGTTATTTCTTGGATCGTATTTGCACGCACATCTTGGCCTTTGAAGGCGATTCTCAGCTGTATTGGTTCGAGGGCACCTACGAGGAGTATGAGGAAAATCGCAAAAAGCGATTGGGCAACTCAGGCCCGCAGCGTTTGAAATACCGCAAGCTTGTCCGCGGATAAGGGCATCGGACGTTTTGCGCCCACTCCCTCAGGAAGGCTGCATTTTGGCTCCATGGTCGCGGCGATTGGGTCGTGGCTTGATGCACGTAGTCGTCAAAGTCAATGGATGGTGCGCATCGACGACTTGGACCCACCACGGGTGGTGTCTGGAGCAGTGGATGATATTTTGCACACGTTGGAGGGGTTTGGTTTGACGTGGGACGGCCCGGTCATTTATCAAAGTCAACGCAATCATCGCTACCAGGAGGCGTTGGATACCCTGATTAAAAACAGCGATGTGTTCCCCTGTTTTTGCAGCCGCAAAGACCTCGAAGGAGCGCGGGTGTATCCTGGGACATGCCGTATACGCAAGGACCAAAATGGAAGAACCTGGCGCTTCAGAGTGGGAGAGGGGCTCGTGGAGTGGGCGGATCAATATGCTGGCCAGCTGCAAGTGCACCGCGCAACGGAATTGGGTGATTTTCTGGTGCGAGGGGTGGAAGACGTCTTTAGTTACCACCTAGCGAACGTTGTGGACGACTCCGATTTTGGCATTACCCATGTCATCCGAGGAGCTGATTTGATTGAATCAACAGGCTGTCATATCCTGTTGCAGCGCGCCTTGAACTTCGCGCCCATCCAATACGGTCACCTGCCCTTAGCGCGGTCAGGAGATGGGGTCAAATTGTCTAAGCAAACCCATGCTCAGCCCGTAGAAGTGGCTGAAGCCTCTGAGTGCATTCAACGCGTGCTAGAACATTTGGACATTCCACCCGTAGACTTGGATGATCCAGCGGTCATGTTGGCTGCAGCGGTGAGTCGGTGGCGCTAATACTGGATAATCAATCTAGGAGCGCTTCGATGACGTCGACCATGGCTTCAAACTCCTCCGTTTCGAACAGGCGTGTCAAGAAAGCAATCTGGCCTTCCTGATTGACAACGACATTGCGCGTTACACCTGACTTGGGTGCAGCAATGGAATAAAACACCTGTCCATCAGGGTCCGGTGCTATGGGATAGGTGATCTCCATTAACTGGGCGAAATCTGCGACCTTTTCCCTTGGTTCATCCAAGTCAACGCCCAACAGAACAAAGTCGTCGTCCTTAAAACGTTGCCAAACAGCCGTTTCCAAATGGGGCATTTCTTTGCGGCAGACTCCACACCATGAGGCCGTGAACTGCAGTACATAGGTGGTCCCCAACAACGTCACGTCGGTATGTTCTGTGCCATTCAAATCTGTTAGGCTGAAAGAGGGTACGCGATCTCCTACTTGGACAATGTAACCACGGTCATCGAGCGCATTCTGATACTCCTCTTGGGCCGTTCCGAAGGCGAAAACGAAAGAGCAACACAGCAAAAAACAAAGCGATTTTATTGACATGGGCCTAGGTTTTGAGGTGTTGAACAGGGGGAATCCGATTCAGAAACTACGCGGGTGCGCTGAGCAATGGGGGAGTGGGAACGAATATCGGCAATGAACTTGTCGATCGCGTTTAGTGCTTCGGCGTCTGAGAGCAATTCCGCAGAGAGTTCGTGCCCCTTGTTTTCATAGCTGACCAATCGCGTTTGAGAAGAGCAATGCGCCAATGCGCCTCCCCCTTGTAAGCGCAGTGCCCCCGGGCTTTCTTCGGGACAGAAATGATGAATTGCCTCTCCGTAGGGCACCAATTGATCGCATTCACCATGGAACGCCAAAAGTGGAATGTTTGCTGCATCCGACGGCACTGGTTCCATCGCGCCTGCGATGCTGATGACCCCTTCAATGCCTTGCGATCCGATGTGATAAGCCGCATACAAGGCCGCTTCTGCTCCCGCAGATGAGCCCGCTAGAATGACATTTTTGTATCCCGATTTTTGCAAATGAACCCATGCCTCAAGGAGGTCTTCAGCCGCCCAAGCAATGGCTTCTCGTTTTTCTTTAATCGGAACATCGCAATGAAATCCATCCTGTTTTTGTCGAAGTCGGTAATCGATGGAGGCGACGTCGATGCCTTTTTGACTCAAAGCATGACAAAACGCAACGTTTTTAACCTGCAAGCGAGATCCCCCACTAAACCCCCCACCATGAGCAAACAGCACCAGTGTCTCTGAAGGCTTTGAAGCTGCGCTATACAGGCTCAATTCAAGCAATGAGTCACCACGCACAATAAAGGCCTGATTTTCTTGGCCTTGCGCGTGAAAGACGCTTGACAATGAGAGTATCAACAGACCTAAAATTGGCAACTGATGAATTATTCTCGATGTTTGTTGGAGTTGAAATAACATAGTTCTTACAGTAACATACCAAATCTAGTTCCTATGATGCGATTTACATATTTGATTTTAACCGTGATGATGTTGGCTTTTTTTCAGCCATTCATGGCGCAGACTTCGACCATTAGTGGGACAGCGCTCGATGCTGAAGCGCACTATCCGCTGATCAATGCCACTGTGCAGCTGAAGACGATAGAGGGGGCTGTTGTCGCAACAGATCTGGACGGTCGTTTTGAGTTTCAGGATGTTCCTGTAGGTCGACATTTGGTGGTGGTGTCTTTCATGGGCTACGAGTCGCGTGTATTGGATGGGATAGTCGTGAGCAGTGGACGTCCGGTCATTTTGGAGGTGAAGATGCAGGAATCCGTAATTGCCATTGAAGCGGCCGAAGTGACGGCTACTCAGCAAGGAGAGGTCATGAATGAAATGGCCACGGTCAGCGCTCGCGCGTTTACAGTGGAAGAAACAGATCGGTATGCCGGGTCTCGAGGAGATCCCGCTCGTATGGCGAGCAATTTTGCCGGAGTGCAGGGGGCTGATGACAGTCGCAATGACATCGTTGTCCGAGGA